>DATMJX010000228.1:0-10789 GCA_035553715.1 Methylibium sp. | reverse complement strand
GGAGCCCCGCCGATGCCGACCTACACCCCCCCGCTGCGCGACATGCGCTTCGTGCTGCACGAGCTGCTCGGCATGAGCGAGGTCCTCCAGGCGCTGCCGCCGCATGCCGAGCTCGACGCCGACACCGTCAACGCAGTGCTCGAGGAGGGCGGCAAGTTCGCCGCCGAGGTGGTGTTCCCGCTCAACCTCGGCGGCGATGCCGAGGGCTGCCGGCTCGACCCGGCCAGCCACGCGGTGCGCACGCCCGCCGGCTTCCGCGAGGCCTACGCCCAGTACTGCGCGGGCGGCTGGCCGGCGCTGTCGGCCGACCCGGCCTATGGCGGCCAGGGCCTGCCGGTCACCGTCAACCAGTGCCTCTACGAGATGCTCAACAGCGCCAGCCAGGCCTGGACCATGTACCCGGGCCTGACCCACGGCGCCTACGAATGCCTGCACGCGCACGGCACGCCGGCGCAGAAGGCCGCCTACCTGCCCAAGCTGACCAGCGGCGCGTGGACCGGCACGATGTGCCTGACCGAGCCGCACTGCGGCACCGACCTCGGCCTGCTGCGCAGCAGGGCCGAGCCGCAGCCCGACGGCAGCTACAAGATCAGTGGCGCGAAGATCTTCATCAGCTCGGGCGAGCACGACCTGGCCGAGAACATCATCCACCTGGTGCTCGCGCGGCTGCCGGACGCGCCGGCGGGCAGCAAGGGCATCTCGCTGTTCGTCGTGCCCAAGTTCCTGCTCGAGGCCGACGGCTCGCCGGGCGCGCGCAACGCCATCTTCTGCTCGGGCCTGGAGCACAAGATGGGCATCCACGCCAACTCGACCTGCCAGATGACGCTCGACGGCGCCATCGGCACGCTGGTCGGCGAGCCGCACAAGGGCCTGCAGGCGATGTTCGTGATGATGAACGCCGCGCGACTGGGCGTGGGCATGCAGTCGCTCGGCCTGACCGAGGTGGCCTACCAGAACGCCGTCGCCTATGCGCGCGAGCGCCTGCAGGGCCGCAGCCTGAAGGGCGCGAAGGCGGCCGACAAGCCGGCCGACCCGATCATCGTCCACCCCGACGTGCGCAAGATGCTGCTGACCGCGCGCGCCTATGCCGAGGGCGGGCGCATGCTGTCGCTCTACACCGCGCTGCTGATCGACCAGGAGCTGCACCACCCGGACGAGGCGGTCCGCAAGGACGCGGCCGAGCTGGTCGCGCTGCTGACGCCGATCGTCAAGGCCTTCCTGACCGACAACGGCTGGATCGCCACCTCGCACTGCCTGCAGGTCTTCGGCGGCCACGGCTACATCCGCGAATGGGGCATGGAGCAGCACGTGCGCGACGCCCGCATCAACATGGTCTACGAGGGCACCAACACCATCCAGTCGCTCGACCTGCTGGGGCGCAAGGTGCTGGCCGACAACGGCGCGAGGCTCAAGCGCTTCGGGGCGCTGGTCCAGGCCTTCGTCGAGGACGAGGGCGTGAAGGAGGAGATGCAGGAGTTCGTGAACCCGCTCGCCGACCTGGGCGACAAGGTCACCAAGCTCACCACCGAGCTGGGCTTCAAGGCTTTCCAGAACCCCGACGAGGTCGGCGGCGCGGCGGTCGACTACCTGCGCGTCTGCGGCCACCTGGTGTTCGCCTATTTCTTCGCGCGCGCGGCGCGCATCGCGCTCGACCGCCAGGGCTGCGGCGACCCGTTCTACACCGCCAAGCTCGCGACCGCGCGCTTCTACTTCGCCAAGCTGCTGCCCGAGACGGCCGGCCTGATCCGCTCGGCGCGCGCCGGCGTCGCGCCGCTGATGGCGCTGGACGAGGCGCTGTTCTGAGGCCGCGCGCCGACGCGCACGACGAGCCCTTGCCCCGCCCTGGCACCCCCTTCCGGAGAAAACCCATGAGCCGTTTCCAAGTCCGCCAGGTCGCCGTGCTCGGCGCCGGCGTGATGGGCGCGCAGATCGCCGCCCACCTCGTCAACTGCAAGGTGCCGGTCCTGCTGTTCGACCTGCCCGCGAAGGAAGGCCCGAAGTCGGGCATCGCGATCCGCGCGATCGACAACCTCAAGAAGCTCAAGCCCGCGCCGCTGGGCGTGGCCGAGGACGCGGCGCTGATCCGCCCGGCCAACTACGAGGAGGACCTGGGCCTTCTGAAGCACTGCGACCTGGTGATCGAGGCGATCGCTGAGCGCATGGACTGGAAGCTCGACCTGTACACGAAGATCGCGCCGCATGTCGCGCCGCACGCGATCCTCGCGAGCAACACCTCGGGCCTGTCGATCACCCGGCTCGCGGAGGCGCTGCCCGAGGCGATCCGGCCCACCTTCTGCGGCATCCACTTCTTCAACCCGCCGCGCTACATGGCGCTGGTCGAGCTGATCCCGACGCCGGGCACGCAGCCCGGCGTGCTCGACGCGCTCGAGGGCTTCGTCACCACCTTCCTCGGCAAGAGCGTGGTGCGCGCCAAGGACACGCCGAACTTCATCGCCAACCGCGTCGGCGTGGCCGGCATGCTGGCGACGATGCGCGAGGCCGAGACCTTCGGGCTGGGCTACGACGTCGTCGACGACCTGACCGGCAAGAAGCTCGGGCGCGCCAGCAGCGGCACCTTCCGCACCGCCGACGTGGTGGGACTGGACACGATGGCCCATGTCATCCGGACCATGCAGGACACGCTGGCCGACGACCCCTTCCACGCCGCCTACGCGACGCCGCCGGTGCTGCAGGCGCTGATCGAGGCCGGCGCGCTGGGCCAGAAGAGCGGCGCGGGCTTCTACAAGAAGGTCGGCCGCGACATCCTGCGGCTCGACCCGGCGACGCGTCAGTACGTGCCGGCCGGCGGCCAGGCCGAGCCGATCGTCGAGCGCATCCTCAAGAAGCCGGCCGCCGAGCGCCTGAAGCTGCTGCGCGAGAGCACGAACCCGCAGGCCCAGTTCCTGTGGGCGATCCTGCGCGACGGCTTCCACTACGCCGCGGTGCACCTGGAGGCCATCGCCGACACCGCGCGCGACGTGGACTTCGCGATGCGCTGGGGCTTCGGCAGCAAGCAGGGGCCCTTCGAGCTGTGGCAGGAGGCCGGCTGGACGCAAGTCGCCGCGTGGGTGAAGGAGGACATCGAGGCCGGCAAGGCACTGAGCAAGGCGCCGCTGCCCGCCTGGGTGTTCGACGGCCCGGTCCCCGCGCGGGGCGTGCACACGCCCGAGGGCTCGTGGTCGCCGAGCCGCCAGGCCTACGTGCCGCGCTCGGCGCTGCCGGTCTACCGGCGCCAGGCCTTCCCCGAGGAGGTGCTCGGCGCCGGCGCGCCCGAGCCGCTGAAGAGCGGCACCGAGCTGTTCCGCCACGACGAGTTGCGCGTCTGGACGCTCGACGGCGAGGTGCTGATCGCCTCGATCACCGCCAAGCTGCACCTGATCAGCCCGCAGGTCACCGCCGGGCTGATGAAGGCGGTCGAGCTCGCCGAGGAGCGCTACCAGGGCCTGGTGATCTGGTCGCCCGACGACGTGTTCTCGGCCGGCGCCAACCTCGAGTCGCTGATGCCGGTGTTCATGAAGCTCGGCGCCCAGGGCATCGCACCCGAGGAGAAGAAGCTGCAGGACCTGATGCTGCGGGTGCGCTACGCCCAGGTGCCGGTGGTCGCGGCGATCCGCGGCCTCGCGCTCGGCGGCGGCTGCGAGCTGGCGGTGCACTGCGCCAGACGCGTCGCGGCGATGGAGAGCTACATCGGCCTGGTCGAGGTGGGCGTGGGCCTGCTGCCGGGCGCTGGCGGCTGCACCTATGTCGCCCGCCGCGCCGCCGAGATGGCCAACGCCGGCAACGCGAACGCCGATCTGCTGAAGTTCCTGAGCGACGGCTTCACCAGCATCGCGATGGCCAAGGTCGGCAGCGGCGCGCTCGACAGCCGCAAGCTCGGCTACCTGCTCGACAGCGACGTGATCGTGCCGCACAAGGACGAGCTGCTC
Source organism: Methylibium sp. (assembly GCA_035553715.1). Lineage (GTDB taxonomy): Bacteria > Pseudomonadota > Gammaproteobacteria > Burkholderiales > Burkholderiaceae_C > Methylibium. Next base: position 6,863 of record DATMJX010000228.1, on the reverse strand, counting down.
TTCGTGGCCACCCAGCAGGCCAAGGCGCTGTTCGCCACCGGCTGGCGCCCGCCGCTCCAGCGCCTGTTCCCGGTCGCCGGGCGCAACGGCATCGCGACGATCAAGAGCCAGCTCGCCAACCTGCGCGACGGCGGCTTCGCGAGCGCGCACGACGTCCACATCGGCACGCTGATCGCCGAGGTGCTGTGCGGCGGCGACGTCGATGCCGGCTCGCTGGTCAGCGAGGACTACCTGATGGCGCTGGAGCGCGAGCGCTTCTGCGCGCTGCTGGCCCACCCGAAAACGCAGGAACGGATCATGGGCATGCTGCAGACGGGCAAGCCGGTCCGGAACTGAACGGAGCGATGCGATGAGCAAACAGATTCAAGACGCCTACATCGTCGCCGCGACGCGCACGCCGATCGGCAAGTCCGGCCGCGGGGCCTTCCGCAACACCCGTCCCGACGACCTGCTGGTCGCCGCAATCCGCGGCGCGCTGGCGCAGGTGCCGAGCCTGGACACGAGGGCGATCGAGGACGCGATCGTCGGCTGCGCGATGCCCGAGGGCACGCAGGGCCTGAACATGGCGCGCATCGCCGCGCTGCTCGCCGGGCTGCCGAACTCGGTCGGCGGCGTCACCGTCAACCGCTTCTGCGCCTCCGGCCTGAGTGCGGTGCAGATGGCGGCCGACCGCATCCGCGTCGGCGAGGCCGAGGTCATGATCGCCGGCGGCGCCGAGAGCATGAGCACGGTGCCGATGAGCGGCCACACGCCCTCCTTCAACCCGGCGGTGTTCGAGCGCGACGAGCACCTCGGCATCGCCTACGGCATGGGGCTCACCGCCGAGAAGGTCGCGCGGCAGTGGAAGGTCGGCCGCGAGGCGCAGGACGCCTTCGCGCTGGCCTCGCACCAGAAGGCGCTGGCCGCGCAGGCCGCCGGCGCGTTCGCCGACGAGATCACGCCCATCGAGGTGGTCGAGCGCAGCCCGAATCTGGAGGACGGCACGGTGATCGAACGGCGCCGCACCGTGAGCCTCGACGAGGGCCCGCGCGCCGACACCTCGCTCGAGGGCCTGGCGAAGCTCAAGCCGGTGTTCGCGGCCCCGGGCAGCGTCACCGCCGGCAACAGCTCGCAGACCAGCGACGGCGCCGGCGCGCTGATCCTGGCCTCCGAGGCCGCGCTGAAGAAGTACGGGCTGACGCCGCTGGCGCGCTTCGTCAGCTTCGCGATCAAGGGCGTGCCGCCGGAGCTCATGGGCATCGGCCCGATCGAGGCCATCCCCGCGGCGCTGAAGTACGCCGGGCTGACGCAGGAGCAGCTCGACTGGATCGAGCTCAACGAGGCCTTCGCCGCGCAGTCGCTCGCGGTGCTGGACACGCTCGGGCTCGACCGCGCCAAGGTCAACCCGCTGGGCGGCGCGATCGCGCTCGGCCACCCGCTCGGTGCGACCGGCGCGATCCGCGCCGCGACCGTGATCCACGCGCTGCGCCGCCACCGGCTGAAGTACGGCATGGTGACGATGTGCGTCGGCACCGGCCAGGGCGCGGCCGGCATCTTCGAACGGGTATGAGCCACCCCCGTTGCGGCTGCGCCGCTCCCCCTCAAGGAGGCGCCGCTGGCGGACCGGCGGCGCCGGGTCCGCGGCGGCAGCTTGCGGGGCAACGCGGCGGCCGGGACGACAGCGCCCTGATGCAACGCCGTACGCTGCGCGAGCAGCGCAGTCCGCATGACCTTTTCCCAGGAGACCCCCCATGAGCATCAAGACCGCCACCCTGAACGGCGTCGCCACGATCGAGATCGCGCGCCCCGAGAAGAAGAACGCGCTGACGATCGCGATGTACGCGCAGTTGGCCGAGGCGATCGTCGCCGCCCAGCGCGAGGCCGCGGTGCGCGCGCTCCTGCTCACCGGCCAGCCCGGCATCTTCAGCAGCGGCAACGACCTCGAGGACTTCGTGCAGCGCCCGCCCGGCGATGACGACTCGCCGGTGTTCCGCTTCATGGAGGCGCTGGCGCAGTGCGACAAGCCGGTGGTCGCCGCGGTCACCGGCGCGGCGATCGGCATCGGTGCGACGCTGCTGCTGCACTGCGACCTGGTCTACGTGTCCGACGAGGCGCGCCTGGCGATGCCCTTCACCAGCCTCGGCCTGGTGCCCGAGTTCGCCTCCAGCCTGATCCTGCCCCAGCTCGTCGGCCGCGCGAAGGCGTCCGAGAAGCTGCTGCTCGGTGACCCGATGAGCGGCGCCGAGGCGGTCGAGCTCGGCCTCGCCAACGCGGTGCTGCCCGCCGCCGAGGTGCTGCCGCACGCGCGGCGCATGGCCGAGCGCTTCAACGCGCTGCCGCCGAGTGCGGTGCGCGAGACGAAGCGCCTGATGATGCGGCCCCGCCACACCAGCGAGCTCGAGCAGATCCGCGCCGAGGGCCAGGTCTTCGGCGCCGCGCTGCGCAGCCCCGAGGCCCGCGAGGCCTTCCAGGCCTTCTTCGAGAAGCGCCGGCCGGACTTCTCGAAGTTCTGACCGTCCGCCCCCGGGAGCCCGCCATGAGCCTGCACGGCAAGACCCTGTTCATCACCGGCGCCAGCCGCGGCATCGGCCTGGCGATCGCGAAGCGCGCGGCGGCCGATGGCGCCAACATCGCGCTGATCGCCAAGACCACCGAGGCGAACCCCAAGCTGCCCGGCACGATCTACAGCGCCGCCGAGGAGATCGAGGCGGCCGGCGGCCAGGCGCTGCCGATCGCCGGTGACATCCGCGACGAGGCCGGCGTGCTCGCGGCCGTCGCGCAGACGGTGGAGCGCTTCGGTGGCATCGACATCCTGGTCAACAACGCCAGCGCGATCAGCCTGACGCCGACCGCGGCCACGCCGATGAAGCGCTTCGACCTGATGTTCGGCGTCAACGTGCGCGGCACCTACCTGTGCACCCAGGCCTGCCTGCCGCAGCTGATCCGGTCGGCCGAGCGCGGCCGCAACCCGCATGTGCTGAACATGAGCCCGCCGCTGAGCATGAAGCCGCACTGGTTCCAGCACCATGTCGCCTACACGATGGCCAAGTACGGCATGAGCGAGTGCACGCTGGGCCACGCGGCCGAGTTCAAGCCCTACGGCATCGGCGTCAACAGCCTGTGGCCGCGCACCGCGATCGCGACCGCGGCGCTGCAGATGATCCCGGGCGTCGACCTCGCGAAGTGCCGCACGCCGCAGATCCTGGCCGACGCCGCATGGCTGGTGCTGACCAGCGACGCGCGCACGACCACCGGCCACTTCTTCATCGACGATGCGCTGCTGGCGCAGCACGGCATCACCGAGCTCGACCGCTACAGCGTCACGCCGGGCAACCGGGACTTCATCCCGGACTTCTTCGTCGACTGAGGCGCCGGGCCGGGACGCGCTCAGGCGTCCGGGGTCTCGAGCAGGTCGCGGAACTTGGTCCAGCCGTCGCGCAGCCAGTAGAGCCGGCAGTGGCGCATCGCGTGCTCGTCGGCCCAGCTCGGCGGCTCGCGCAGCACGCCCCAGGATTGCAGCCCGTCCCAGGGTTCGCTGTGGACATGGCGCGTCAGCGCGAACTCGATCAGCGCGCCGCTGGCCTGCTCGGTCAGCAGCCGGTCGCCGGCATCGTAGGCGGCCGCCCGGCCCGATGCGGCGTCCACCAGCACCAGGTAAGGCTTGTTCAGGCGACTGTGGTGGCGGAAGGGATCGGGCTGCATGGCAAGTCGCCGACGACTGACATCGAGTGCCTCACTTTGAGGGGACCGACCTGCGGAATCAGCCTCGCGCAGACCCTGAGAGAAAGCGTCCGTCCGGACGCCAATGTTGCGTCGCAGCATAGCACCCTGTCTCATCCGGGAACAAACACCCCGCCCCCAGGGGACAACCGTCTTCCAGGGTATGCTGCGGCGCAACAAAATCGGCGCACCCGTGCCGCTGTGCACGGGCTCAGCGGGCGTACGCGCCGGCCAGTGCAACCCGCAGCCGGGTGGCGTCGCTGCCCGCGTCGGCGTCGAGCTCGATCACGCGGCTCAAAGGGGCCAGACGCCGCCAGCTCGCCAGCCAGGCCGCGCGGTGCGGCTGGATCGACGCCGGATCGAGCAGCAGCCAGTCCACCGTCGTCGGCGCGGTGACGAACAGCGCCTCGATGCCGTCGTGGCAGATCTGGCAGCGCGCGCCGGGGGCAAGCGCCTGCCAGTCGACGAGCAGCCGCTGGCCGCGCTCGGCATCGGCGACGAGGCACAGCATGCGCATCGCGGTCTCGCTCGGTGCGGCGTGCAGGCTCAGAAGCTGGTCCATTCGCCGTCGTCGGTGCCGGTGCGGACGGCCACCGCCGGCTCGACGCGCCGCGGCGGCGTCGCCGCCGGTGCGCCGGGCTTGCCCGCCGCCTTGAACGCCGGGCGCAGCACGTTCTTCGCGCGGTTCGGGCCGCGCCGCTCGAGGCCCGCGGGTGCCCCGGCCAGGGCCGGCGCGGAGGCCGGCGCCGCCGCGCGCTGCGACAGCTTGAACAGCGCTACCGCATCGACCATCTGCCGGGCCTGCGACTTCAGGCTCTCGGCGGCCGCGGCGCTCTCCTCGACGAGCGCGGCGTTCTGCTGCGTGGCCCGGTCCATCTGCTGCACCGCCTCGCCGATCTGCGCGACGCCGGACGACTGCTCGGCGCTCGCGGCGCTGATCTCGCCCATGATGTCGGTCACACGCTTGATCGAGGCGACGATCTCGCCCATCTTGCTGCCGGCCTGGTCGACCAGCTCGGTGCCGCGCCCGACGCGCTCGACGCTGTCGGTGATCAGCGCCTTGATCTCCTTGGCCGCCTCGGCGCTGCGCTGCGCCAGGCTGCGCACCTCGGAGGCCACCACCGCGAAGCCGCGGCCCTGCTCGCCCGCGCGCGCCGCCTCGACCGCCGCATTCAGCGCCAGGATGTTGGTCTGGAAGGCAATGCCGTCGATCACGCCGATGATGTCGGCGATCTTGCGCGAGGCCTCGTTGATGCCCTTCATGGTGTCGACCACGTGGCCGACCACCTCGCCGCCCTCGAGCGCCACCGAGGACGCGCTGATCGCGAGCTGGTTGGCCTGGCGCGCGTTGTCGGCGTTCTGCTTGACGGTCGAGCTCAGCTCCTCCATCGACGCGGCGGTCTGCTCGAGCGCGCTGGCCTGCTCCTCGGTGCGCCCGGACAGGTCGTTGTTGCCCTGGGCGATCTGCGAGCTCGCGGTGGCCACGCTCTCGGCACTGCCGCGCACCTCGGCGACGATGCCGTTGAGGCGCCCCTGCATCTCGGCGAGCGCGCGCAGCAGCTGCGCGGTCTCGTTCTGACCGCTGACCTGCAGCTCCTGCGACAGGTCGCCGGCGGCGACCGCACGCGCCACCTCGACGGCGCGGTTCAGCGGCGCGGTGATGGCGCGCATGATCCACAGTGCCAGCAGCACCGCGATCACCCCCGCCGTGCCGGCGGCCCCCCAGGTCACGGCCTTGGCCGTCGCGATCGCGCGCTCGGCGCTGGCGCCCGACGCCGCCATCAGCTCGTCCTGGAAGGCGATCAGCTCATCGACGGTCTTGAAATAGCTCAGCTGCAGCGGCCGCACCTCGTCGAGCAGCAGGACCCGGGCCTCGGCCGTCTTGCCGGCCGCCACCAGCTCGAGGAAGCGGGTCTGCGCGGCGATGTAGCGCTGGCGCGCGTCCGCGATCTTCGCGAGCCCCTCGCGACCGCGCTCGGAGACGATCTCCTGCTCGAGCTTGCCCAGCGCCTTGCCGATGTGCTGGCGCATCTCGGCAATGGTGTCGGCCTCCTTCTTCACGTCGGCCGCGTTGCTCATCAGCAGCATGTTGCGCATCGAGCGCGCGATCTGGTTGATGTCGCCCTTCACCTCGTTGAGGGCCGCGACCTTCGGGTAGCGGTCCTTGAGCACCAGTGCGAAGTCGTCCTGCACCGCGTTCATCTTCACGAGGGCCATGCCGCTGATCAGCGCGATGAGCAGGATCAGCAGCCCGAAACCCAGCGTCAGCCGGGTCGTGATCTTCATGTCGCGAAAGTCCACGATCGTTCCTTGGTCTACACCGGCTGCCGGCCTCGCGCCACGCGACGGCCGTACCGATGGAGCGCACTCTAGGAAGCGGCCGTGTGGCCGTCTGTCGGGAACTCTCGATGGTTCTTGTGAGGCAGGCGCGGTCCGCGCGCAAGATCGCACGCCCCGCGCCCGTGCCCGGGGGCTCAGCCGGCGGGGCCGGCCTCGTCCGCGTCCTCGCCGCCATGCAGCACCTGGCCGAGCCGCAGGCCGGTGAGGCGGCGCAGCGCGCGCGTCAGGTAGAGCAGCACGCCGACCATCATCAGCATCGAGGGCAGCGCGATCGCCGGGTAGCTCAGCAGCGTCAGGCGGCCGAGCTCGGCGTTGAAGGCCTCGGAGCCCGCCGGGCTGGTGACGATCCAGCGCGCCAGCCCGTAGTTCATCACCGCCGAGAAGAAGAAGGTGGCCGCGATCATCCAGGTCGCGGTGCCGAGGCAGCGTTCGAAGGCCGCCGCGTTGCCGCGCTCGGCGAGCGCATGCTCGACGCGCGGCACGTCGATCACCGAGGGGTTGTAGACCAGCACCTTGACCAGCGGCCAGCGCGTGCGCGCCGACACCAGCACCGCCAGGCCGATCACCGCCGGCACCGCCGCCTCCTTGACGGCCAGCCAGCGCGCGTCGAGCGCGAGCAGGCCGATGCCGCCGGTCAGCAGCGTCGAGACCACGCCCAGCGCCGCGATGAAGCTGGGCTTGCGGTGCCGCCAGGCCTCCCACAGCCCCCAGCCGAGCGGGAAGGCCAGCGCCAGCGCCAGCGCCGGCAGCGGCCCGAGGCGCGAGGCCTCGCTGAGCTTCATCAGGATCAGCGCCGGCGCGACGATCGAGACCAGGATCTCGAT
>DATMJX010000227.1:0-2813 GCA_035553715.1 Methylibium sp. | reverse complement strand
GGCGATCAGTCCTCGATGCCGCGCTGCGCCGGCACGCCGGCCTTGAAATGGTGCTTGACCAGCGTCATCTCGGTCACCGTGTCGGCTAGCGCGATCAGCTCTGCGGGCGCGTTGCGGCCGGTCAGCACGACGTGGACCTGCGGCGGTCGCTCGCGCAGGCAGGTCAGCACCGGCTCCAGCGGCATCCAGCCGTAGCGCAGCGGGTACATGATCTCGTCGAGCACGACCATGAAGTGCGCGCCAGCGCGGATCGTGGCTTCGGCGCGCGCCCAGCCGGCGCGTGCCAGCTCGGCCGAATGCTCGAGATCGCGGCTCTTCCAGCTGAAGCCGTCACCCAGGCCTTCGATCGGCATGCCCAGCTGCTCGAACAGCCGGTGCTCGCCGAAGCGCGCCGACGGCACCTTCATGAACTGGTAGACCTTCACCGTCTTGCCGCGGCCGTGGGCGCGCAGCGCCAGCCCGAAGGCGGCGGTGCTCTTGCCCTTGCCGGTGCCGGTGTGGACGATGACCAGGCCGCGCCGCTCGCCGGTCGGCTTGGGCGTGTCACGCTGCAGCGGGGGGGATTCGATGTCCATCGTCAGGGCCTGAACAGCGCGGCGATCGCCGCCGGGTGGCTCGGGAAATACAGATGCATGAAGGACGCGAACAGCCGCCCGCGCCTGAAGACCGCTTCGGGCCGGCCGTGCGCGCGCTGCGGCCGGGTGTGCAGCGTCGGCGGCAGCGGGCAGTCGATGCGCGCATGGTGGAAGCTGTGGCCGCGCAGCTCGCCTTCGGGCAGCGCCAGGCCGTGCATGCCGAGGTTGACCAGGCGGTCGGCCATCACGCCTTCGCCGGGCAGCAGGCCCAGCATCGGCGCGCGCTGTCCCGATCCGTCGGTCAGCGATTCCAGCAGCGCCAGCATGCCGCCGCATTCGGCCACCAGCGGCCGGCCGGCCGCGTGGTGGGCGCGGATCGATGCCCGCGCCACGGCGTTGCCCGCCAGCGCCGGCAGGTGCAGCTCGGGGTAGCCGCCGGGCAGGTACAGCGCATCGGCGGCGGCCGGCACCGGCTCGTCGGCCAGCGGCGAAAAGAAGCACAGCGCAGCACCCAGCGCCTGCAGCGTGTCGAGGTTGGCGCGGTAGAGGAAGGAGAAGGCCGCGTCGCGCGCGATCGCGATGGTGACGCCGGCCAGGGCCGACGACTCGTTCGCCGGCGTGGGGGCGGCAGGCGGCGCGAAATCCACGGCCGGTGGAATCCACGCGGTCCCGCCGTCCTCGAGCGCGCCGGCCGCCGCCGCGATGCGCTCGGCCATGTCGTCCACTTCCCCCGCCTGCACCAGGCCCAGGTGGCGCGACGGCAGCGCCCAGCGTGCGTCGCGCGGCAGCGCGCCGAGCCAGGGTAGGCCCGCCGGCAGGCTTTCGCGCAGCATCTGCGCGTGGCCGGCGCTGCTGACGCGGTTGGCCAGCACGCCGGCGAACCGCAGGCCCGGGCGGTAGGTGGCCAGCCCGTGGGCGACGGCGCCGAAGGTCTGCGCCATCGCCGAGGCGTCGATCACGGCCAGCACCGGCAGGCCGAACTGCAGCGCGAGGTCGGCGCTCGAGGGCGTGCCGTCGTGCAGCCCCATCACGCCTTCGACCAGGATCAGGTCGGCCTGCGCCGCGGCGTCGTGCAGCAGCCCGGCGCAGTGCGCCGCGCCGCCCATCCACAGGTCGAGCTGCTGCACCGGCGCGCCGCTGGCGCATTCCAGCACCATCGGATCGAGGAAGTCCGGCCCGGTCTTGAACACCCGCACGCGCCGGCCGCGGCTGCGGTGGGCCTGCGCCAGCGCGGCGGTGACGGTGGTCTTGCCCTGGCCCGAGGCCGGGGCCGCGACCAGCAGGGCCGGGCAGGAACGCGCGTCCGGACAGGGGGAGTCGTTCATGGGTCAGCGGGCGGCTTCGGCCCCGCTGGTCGGCGACGTGTTCGATGCGCCCAACGCAATCCGCAAGGGCGGCATCAACCACCGCGCGAACAGCGGGCCGGCGACCGCAGCCATCGCGAACCAGAACGACAGCGAGACCCAGGTGGTGGCGCGGATGAACTCCTCCGACAGGTTCAGCAAGCCGGCGCGGGCGTCGCCGTCGAAGCCGGCGAACGGGTCGCCCGCGAGTTCCGGCGCGCCGACCGCGAAGGGCAGGGCCAGCAGCGCCGCCGCGACCGGCCAGCGCCAGCGCGACGAGGCGGCGGCTAGGGTGGCGCAGGCCGCGGCCGCACTCGCCACCGTCAGCAGCCACCAGGCCTGGCGGGCCTGCAGCGGCGCGGCCGCCATGCCGGGCACCTCCGCCGGCAGGCCGAGCGAGGGCCACAGGTGAAAGCTCAGCCAGCCGGCCGCGGCGACCGCCGCCGCGACCCGCAGCGGCCCCGTCGCCGGGCCCCGCTTCCAGATCCACAGCGCCATTGCGACGAAGACCAGCAGCGCGATGCCGAAGGCGTGCAGCACGTTCGCCACCCAGGTCCAGACGCTGCGCTCGATGCCCGCCGCGGGCTGCCAGGCGGACTCGTGATGGGCGTCATGCGCGGCGCCGGCCGCATGGTCGTGCGTCTCGTCGGTCGCCGGGGCGGCCTTCCGGGCCTCGAAGGCCTCGGCCGCCAGCAGCAGGGGCAGCGCCTGCCAGCGCTGGACCACGGACTGCACGCTGCCGACGAACAGCGCCGCGGCCAGCGCGCACCAGATCAGGCGTCGGAACACCATGGCCGGCGCCGCTCAGTGGCAGGGCTTGACGGTAACGTGGCGCACGTCATGCGCGGCGTTGTGCGCCAGCGGACTGTCGGCGAACGCGACGCCGTACAGCACC
>DATMJX010000226.1:0-6360 GCA_035553715.1 Methylibium sp. | reverse complement strand
AGGCGTGCTGCAGCCGCCGCGCCAGCGCGCTCTTCGCGGTGCCGGGCGGGCCGATCAGCAGCACATGCTCGCCGGCCAGCGCGGCCAGCAGCGCGAGGCGCACCGCCTCGGCGCGTTCGAGCAGGCCGGTTTCGAGCGCGGCGATCAGCGCGGCCAGGCGCTGCGGGGAGGGCGGCAGGGGGAGGGCGGAGGCAGCCATGTTTCGATTGTCGACCCAGCCCGCGGTTTGGGCGATCCCCGGGGGACGCCGGGCCGGCTCAACCCGCGGCGTCGCCGCGCATCGAGCCGGCGACCAGGTCGAAGCGGAACAGCCGGCATTCGATCGGCCCGTTCCACATCGGCACGCGGCGCGTCTCCTTCAGGCGCATCGCCTGCGGCAGCTTCATGTCCGGGCTCAGCACCCAGGCGGTCCAGCCGGGGTAGGCGCGCTTCCAGTGGGCGGCCAGGCGGGCGAAGAAGTCACCCGCCGAGGCGCCATCCTCGAAGCCCTGGCGCGCGCCGCGCGCGGCCGGGCCGCGCGAGCCCTTCGGGTCGATGCGCTCGCCATACGGCGGGTTGAGCATCAGCGTGCCGCGCTCGACCGGTGCGGGGCGCTGCAGCGCGTCGGCGGTCTTGAACTCGATCGCGCCCTGCACGCCGGCGCGCGCGGCGTTGCGGGCGGCGAAGTCGGTCATGCGGAAGGAGACGTCGCCGGCGTACAGCGCGACGCGCGGCGCGTGCTGGGCGTCGCGCGCGGCCTCGCGCAGCGCGTGCCAACCGCGTTGCGTCTCGGCCGCCGTGAACGGCGCGAGCCGCTCGAAGGCGAAGCCGCGCCGCGCTCCCGGGGCGATGCCGCAGGCGAGCTGGGCCGCCTCGATCGCGATCGTGCCGGAGCCGCACACCGGGTCGAGCAGCGGGCCGTCCGCCTCGCGGCCCTGCCAGCCGGCCGCGGCCAGCATCGCCGCGGCGAGCGTCTCCTTCAGCGGCGCCTCGCCGCGGTCCTCGCGCCAGCCACGCTTGAACAGCGCCTCGCCCGAGGTGTCGACGTACAGCGTCGCGTGCTCGGGCGTCAGGTGCAGCAGCAGCGGCAGGTCGGGGCGGTGGGTGTCCACGCTCGGGCGCGCACCGGCGTCCTCGCGCAGGCGGTCGCAGACCGCGTCCTTGATGCGCAGCGCGGCGAAGTTCAGGCTCTTGAGCGGCGCGCGCTGCGCGGTGACGTCGACCTTGATCGTCTGGCGCGGCGTGATCCAGTCGCCCCAGCGCACCGCGCGGGCGAGCTCGTAGAGGTCGTCCTCGGCGCGGTAGGGGCCGTCGGCGACCGCCCACAGCACGCGCTGCGCGAGCCGGCTGTGCAGGTTCAGCGTCATCGCCTCGCGCACGCCGCCGCGCAGCTCGACGCCGCCGCGCCGCGCGGCCGGTGCGCTGCCGGGCAGGTGGCGCGCCACCTCCTCGGCCAGCAGCGCCTCGACGCCGGCGGCGCAGGGCAGGAAGAGCGTGGTGTCGATCATCGGAATTGGCGGTTTTCCACAGACAAGGTGTCGGCTCGTGCCGGCCCCCGGCGGCGATCGGCCGCCGCGCTTACGTTTTGCAGCGATGGCCCCCTGCAGGCTGGCCACACTGGCGCCGAAGAAAGCGGGCCGGCGCGACGCCTCGGCCCGGCAAGGATCCGACGATGCTCAAGCTCCTCGTGCTGTACGCCCACCTGCTGGGCACCTGCGTGGCCCTCGGGCTGGTGCTGGCGACCGACGCGCGCGTGCTCGTGCGCGCGCTCGCCTGGGACGCGGTGATCGAGCCGCCGCCGCGCTTCGTGCGCGGCGCGATCGGTCTGGCACTCGCCGTGCTGCTGGCCAGCGGCGCGGTGCTCGTCGCGCTGGGCCTGGCCGCCGACCCGCATTACCTCGCCAACCCCAAGCTGCAGGGCAAGCTGCTGCTGGTGACGCTGCTGTGCGCCAACGCGACGCTGCTGCACCGCCGCGTGTTCCCGCTGCTCAGGCGCGCCCGGCCGGTGTCGCGCTGGCGCGGCGCGCAGGGCCACGCGGTCGCGATCACCGTCGGGCTGTCGAGCAGCCTGTGGCTGTACTGCGCCTTCCTCGGCATCGCGCGGCCCTGGAACCAGGTCGTGCCGCTGGCCACCGTGCTGGAGATCGGCGCGGCGCTGTGGCTGGGCTTCGCGCTGGCGACGCATTGCGCGCTCGCGCTCGCGGCGTGCCGCCTGCCCTACGGACAGGCCACCGGCCTGGCGCGACTGAAGGCCGCGCTGCGCACGCTGGCCGCGGCCGGCGCACGGCGCCGTAGCCGGGTCGAGAGCGACCTGCCGACCACGGTGACCGCCGCGTCGGCCTCGGTGCTGCCGCAGCGCGCTGTGGCCTGAAGCGGGCCGGAGGCTCACAGCGCGCGCCGCAGGTTCGCCGGCGCGATCTTCAGCGCCTCGCGGTACTTCGCGACGGTGCGGCGCGCGACCTGGATGCCCTGCTCCTCGAGCATCTGGCTGAGCTGGCTGTCCGACAGCGGCTTCTTTGCGTCCTCGGCGGCGACGAGCTGCTTGATCAGCGCCCGCACCGCGGTGGAGGACGCGTTGCCGCCGGCGTCGGTGTTCAGCGAGCTGCCGAAGAAGTACTTCAGCTCGAAGGTGCCGTAGGGCGTCGCCATGTACTTGGCGGTGGTGACGCGCGAGATCGTGCTCTCGTGCAGGCCGAGCTCGTCGGCGATCTCGCGCAGCACCAGCGGCTTCATCGCGATCGCGCCGTGGCTGAAGAAGGCCTTCTGGCGCTCGACGATGGCCTGGCTGACGCGCTGGATGGTGTCGAAGCGCTGCAGGATGTTCTTCATGAACCAGCGCGCCTCCTGCAGCCGCGAGGACAGCGCCACGCCGGATTCGGTGCGCGCGCCGCGCTGCTGGCGGATCGCCTGCGCGTACAGGTCGTTGATGCGCAGCTTGGGCATCACGTCGGGGTTGAGCACGACCTTCCAGCCGCGCCCGGCCTTCTGCACGATCACGTCGGGCACGATGATGTTGGCCTCGGCGTTGGCGAAGGGCCGGCCCGGCTTGGGCTCGCAGTGCAGGATCAGCGACTGCGCGGCCTTCAGCAGCTCCTCGTCGGCGCCGGTGGCGGCCATCAGCTTCTTGACGTCGCGGCGCGCGAGCAGCTCGAGGTGGTGCTTGCAGATCAGGATCGCGATCATCTGCGCCTCGCTGCGCGGCAGCGCACGCAGCTGCAGCACCAGGCATTCAGACAGGTCGCGCGCGCCGACGCCGAGGGGCTCGAGGTTCTGCAGCCACTTCAGCGCGCAGCGCAGGCGGTCGAGCGTGTCCTCCTGCAGCTCGGCGTCGCCGTCGACGAGGCGCTCGGCGATCTCCTCGAGCGGGTCGGCGAGGTAGCCGTCCTCGTCGAGCGAGTCGATCAGCACCAGCACTGCGGCGCGGTCGGCGTCGGACAGGCGCATGCCGCGCAGCTGCTCGCGCAGGTGGTCGGCGAGCGTGACGTCGGCGCTGCTGCGTTCGCTCGCATCGACGTCGTCGCCCTCGCCCGAGCCCTTGGCGCCTGACATGTCGGGCGTCTCGCGGATGCCGTCGAAGTCCTCGGCCTCGGTGCCGTTCTCCCAGTCCTCGCGTTCGGTCGCGCCGAACTCGGCGGCGTCGACCGGCGCCGGCTCGGCCTCGGCGGCCGCGGACGCGCCCGCCTCGCCGCCGCTGCCCTCCCAGGCCTCGTCGGCCTGGCGCTCGTTGGCGCTCGCGCGCTCGGGCGGTGCGTCGAAGTTCGTCGGCGCCTCCTCGTCGACCTCGAGGAAGGGGTTCTGCTCGAGCATCTGCTCGACTTCCTGGTGGAGCTCGAGCGTGGAGAGCTGCAGCAGCCGGATCGACTGCTGCAGCTGGGGCGTGAGCGCGAGGTGCTGCGAGACGCGCAGCTGGAGCGAATGCTTCATCTGCGCCAGATCACATGCGGAAATGCTCGCCGAGGTAGACCTTGCGCACGTCGGCGTTCTCGACGATCTGGCTCGGCGTGCCCTCGGCCAGCACCCGGCCCTCGCTGATGATGTAGGCGCGGTGGCAGATGCCCAGCGTCTCGCGCACGTTGTGGTCGGTGATCAGCACGCCGATGCCGCGCGACTTCAGGAAGCCGATGATGCGCTGGATCTCGATCACCGCGATCGGGTCGACGCCGGCGAAGGGCTCGTCGAGCAGGATGAAGCGCGGCTGCGTCGCCAGCGCGCGCGCGATCTCGACGCGGCGGCGCTCGCCGCCCGACAGCGCCGGCGCCGGGCTGTCGCGCAGTCCGTCGATGCTGAGGTCGTGCAGCAGGCCGTCGAGCAGCTCGTCGATGCGCGCCTTCGTGAGCGGCTTGCCGCGCTCGTCGTGCTGCAGCTCGAGCACCGCGCGGATGTTCTGCTCGACCGTCAGGCGCCGGAAGATCGAGGCCTCCTGCGGCAGGTAGCTCAGGCCGAGGCGCGAGCGCTGGTGGATCGGCAGGCGTTCGACCGGGCGGCCGTCGATGCGGATCTCGCCGGCGTCGGCCCGCACCAGGCCGACGATCATGTAGAAACTCGTGGTCTTGCCCGCGCCGTTGGGCCCGAGCAGGCCGACGACCTCGCCGGCGCTGACCGCGACGTGCACGTCCTTGACGACCATGCGCGCGCCGTAGCTCTTCTGCAGGCCCTGCGCCTCGAGGCGGCTGGTCGCCGGGGGCGTCGCGCTCACCGGCCGGCCTCCGGCGCCGATGCGGCCCCCGTCTTGTCGCCGGCGCTGCTGCGCGGCGTCAGTACCCCGCGCACCCGGCCACCGGGCGCGGCCGGGCCGGCGCCGCCGAGGACCTGGAACACCTCGGTGCCGTTGTCATAGGAGATCGTCTGGCCGGCGACCTCGTCGACCACCGTGCCGGCACGGTAGCGCCGCATCACCGCCTGGCTGATCAGCTTGACGGTGTCGCTGCGGCTGTCGTACTCGAGGCGCTCGGCCTCGCCCTCGATCACCTCGTCGCTGCCGTCGCGTTTCTGGCGGAAGGTCGCGCGACGGTCGGGCCAGCCGGTGGCCACCGCCGACTGGTAGCCCTCGCGGCCCTGGCGCACCTCGACGCGGTCGGCCTTGATGACGATCGTGCCCTTGGTGATCTCGACGTTGCCGCTGAGGATGTTGAGCTGCTTGACCTCGTCGACCTTGGCGGTGTCGGCGGCGAAGTTCAGCGGCTGGTGGCGGTCGGCCCGCTCGGCATGGGCGCCGCCGGCGAGGGCCAGCGCGGCCAGAAGCACCGGCCGACAGCGGCGCAGCAGCAGGACGGGAGCGGGCGAGACGGGCATGGTGAGGCTGGCGGCATGAATCTTGCAGCCATTCTAGGGGCTCGGGGGGCTGCCGCTGCCGCGTCCCGCAAGAAAAACGCGCGGGCCCGCGTCGCCGCGGGCCGCGGCGTCAGGCTGCCTTGCGGGCCAGCGCGATCAGGTAGTCCGCGACCTGCAGCGCGCCCTCGTTGCTGCCTTCGAGCGAGCCCGAGGTGAACCAGCGGCCGTCGATGCCCAGCGTGGGCGTGCCGTCGACGCGGTAGCCGGCCGACAGCGCGGTCGCCTGGCGGGCCTTGCTCTGCACGCCGAAGGAGTTCATCACGTCGAGGAACTTCACCGGGTCGACGCCGTTCTTCGCGACGAACTCGCCGATCGCCTCGGGCGTGGCGAGCCGGTTGCGCTCGACGTGCATCGCATAGAAGACCCGGCGGTGCAGCTGCTCGACCAGGCCGAGCGACTCGATCGCGAAATACAGCTTCTGGTGCAGCACGAACGGCACTTCGCGGAAGGCCACCGGCATGCGGCGGAAGACCACGTCGGCCGGCAGCTTCTTCTGCCAGGCATCGAGCGCCGGCTCGAAGCTGTGGCAGTGCGGGCAGCCGTACCAGAAGAACTCCACGACGTCGATGCGCTTGGGGTCCAGCGTCGGCTGGCGCGGCGACACCTTCACATAGTGCTGCCCCTCGACCGGGATGCGCTGCTGCGCGCGCGCCGCCGCCGGCAGCAGCAGGCTGCCCGCGGCGGCGACCGACAGGCTCGTGAACTCGCGACGCTTCATCGGGGACATCCTTTCCGCACTTGCGATTCGACTCACTTCTGCACGCGCACCAGCGCGGCTTCCATGCCGGCGTTCGCCAGCGTCTCCTTGACCTGCTCGGCATCCGGGCGCTGGGTGAACGGGCCGATGCGCACCCGGTACATGGTGCGCCCGGCCTGCTCGCGCTCGGAGATGCGTGACTCGAAGCCCTGGATCGCCAGCTTGGCGCGCTGGGCCTCGGCCTCCTCGGTGCGGGAGAAGGCGCCGGCCTGCACGAAATACACCAACGCTTCGGGGGCGCTCGCGGTGGACTCGGCACCGGCGAGGATCGCCGCCGGATCGCGGTCGCCCGG
>DATMJX010000225.1:0-2671 GCA_035553715.1 Methylibium sp. | reverse complement strand
CGCTCGCCGCTGATGCTGAACGTGACGCTCGTGCAACTGCGCGTGGCCCGCGAAGTGACGCTGGCGGACGACCTGCGCATGGAGCGCGGCCTGGTGCGGCGCTGCTTCCAGCTGCGCACGGGCGCCACCAGCGAGCCGATGGAAGGCATCCGCGCCCTGGTGATCGACAAGGACCACGCGCCGCGCTGGAACCCCGCGCGCATCGAGGACGTGACGCCGGAGATGGTGCGCGCGTTCTTCGAGCAGCCCTGGCCCGCGCACGCGCACCCGCTGCGCGACCTGCGCTAGCGGTTGCGTCCCTTCATCGCGCGCTCGACCTCGCGCTTGCCTTCGCGGTCCTTGATCGTGTCGCGCTTGTCGTGCTCGGCCTTGCCCTTGGCGAGCGCCACCTCGCATTTCACCTTGCCGGCCTTCCAGTGAAGGTTGAGGGGCACCAGGGTGTAGCCCTTCTGCTCCACCTTCCCGACCAGGCGGCGGATCTCGTCCTTGTGCATCAGAAGCTTGCGCGAGCGCGTCGCGTCGGGGCTGACGTGCGTCGAGGCGGTCTTGAGCGGGTTGATCTGCAGGCCGATGACGAACAGCTCACCGTCCTTCACCACCACATAGCCGTCGGTAAGCTGAGCCTTCCCCTCGCGCAGCGCCTTGACCTCCCAGCCCTGCAGCACGATGCCCGCCTCGTACCGCTCCTCGAAGAAGTAGTTGAAGGAGGCTTTCCTGTTCTCGGCGATTCGCGCCGGGCTTTCGTTCTTCTTGGACATGGGCTGACAGATGAGGGCACACCCCCGTCACTACAATGCCGCCGGGCAGCGCATTCTCCATGAAAACCGTCCACAAGTCCGTCCTGATCTGGTACAGCCCCGAGGAGATGTTCAGCCTGGTCACGGACGTGGAGAGCTACCCGAAGTTCCTGCCGTGGTGCGACCGCGCCATGGTGCTCGAACGCGACGAGCGGGGCATGAAGGCGCAGGTCGGCATCGCCTTCGGCGGCATCCACCAGACCTTCACCACGCGCAACGAGCACGTGCCCGGCCGCGAGGTCCGCATGCACCTGGTCGACGGGCCGTTCTCGCGCCTGGACGGCGTCTGGAAGTTCATCCCGCTGGGCGCCGGCGGCCAGCGCGCCTGCAAGGTCGACCTGGAGCTGTGCTACGGCTTCGACAGCGTGGCGCTCGCGACGCTCGTGGGCCCCGTGTTCGACCGCATCGCCGCCAGCCTGGTGGATGCCTTCGTCAAGCGCGCCGAGACGATCTATGCCTGAGGCGGCCATCGAGGTCACGGTGGCCTTCTCGCCCGCGCCGCGGGAAGTGCGCGAATGGCGGTTGCGCCTGCCGGCGGGCAGCACGGTGGCCGACGCGATCGCGGCCAGCGGCCTGCGCGGCGATTTCCCTGCCATCGACCTCGAGGCACTGGGCGTGGGCGTGTGGGGACGCAAGGCGGGGCCGAAGCAGCCGCTGCGCGACGGCGACCGCATCGAGGTCTACCGGGCGCTGAAGGTCGACCCGAAGGTGGCGCGCCGCGAACGCTTCCGGCGCCAGGGCGCGCGCGCCGCCGGCCTGTTCGCGAAGAAGCGCTAGGACGCCTTGCAGTCCCGGTCGATGACCACTTGCAGGCGTTTGGTCTCCGCCGCGCGGGCGGCGTCGTCCATGATCTCGCGTTCGCCCTTGGCGTTGGTCACGGTGAGGCGCACGCCGGAATCGATGGTGGCCTTGGCCTGCTTGGCCCGCGTGCAGTTCTCGCTGCGCGCCTTCGCGACTTCCTCTTCGTGCTGGCGCTTCTTCTCGGCCTCGGCGGCGGCAACGGCCTTGCGCTTGTCCTCCAGCTCCTTGTCCTTGCCGGTCACCTTCGGGGCCGACGCGGCGGCCGCCTTGGGTGCCGCCGGTGCGGCTTCGGGCTCCGCCGCCACGGCGGGCCGGCTGCCCGGGCGCTTGAGGATCTTGTCGGCCGGCACGCTCGCGGGAGGCGGCTGGTCGCTGAAGACCTTGCGGCCGTCCTTGTCCACCCATTGCCACTGCGCCAGGGCGAGCGGCGTGGACGCACAGGCAAGCACGAGGAGGGCGGCGCGGAGCGTGTTCATGGCCCCAGTTTAGCTCTGCGGTTTCGCGGTGCCCACACGCGAAGGCGGGAAAGTGCGAAGTACGCCACGCGGCGGGGCTTTCCGTGCAGGCGGAAAGGCCCCAAAAGTGCGACGAGTACAATCCTTTTTTTGGAGCTCTGACATGCGCCTTCTCGGAAAAGCGCTCACCTTCGACGACGTGTTGCTGGTGCCGGCGTTCTCCCAGGTCCTGCCCAAGGACACTTCCCTCGCGACCCGCCTCTCCAGAAACATCAGCCTGAACCTGCCGCTCGTGTCCGCCGCGATGGACACCGTGACGGAGGCGCGCCTGGCGATCGCGATCGCGCAGGAAGGCGGCATCGGCATCGTCCACAAGAACCTCACCGCGAAGCAGCAGGCGGCCGAGGTTTCGCGCGTGAAGCGCTACGAATCCGGCGTGCTGCGCGAGCCGGTCGTGATCACGCCGACGCACACGGTGCGCCAGGTGCTGGATCTCTCCGAGCAGGTCGGGTTCTCGGCGTTCCCGGTGGTCGACGGCGGCAAGGTGGCGGGCATCGTCACCGGGCGGGACCTGCGTTTCGAGACCCGCTACGACGTGCCCGTCTCGCAGGTCATGAC
>DATMJX010000224.1:0-3826 GCA_035553715.1 Methylibium sp. | reverse complement strand
GTCGAGCACGCCGGGCGTGGCGGACGATGCCGCGCTGCTGCCGCTCCAGCGGGCGTCGAAGCGCCCCTCGAGGTCGGCGTTGGCGAGGCGCAGGTCGCGCACGCGCACCTCGATGGATGCGGGGGTGCCGGGAAGCGCATTCCCGATGCGCCAGTCGAGCCGTGCGTCCAGCGAGGCGAGCGGGATGCGGGGCTGCTCGAACACGCCGGGGAAGGCGAGCGCGCCGTCGCGCAGCGTCAGCGTGGCCTCGCCGCCAGCCTCGCTGGCGCGGAAGTCGACGTCGAGGCCGGCGACGCCGGGGCGTGCCGGCATCGGCTCGGCGCCTGGGGCCGCGGGGGCAAGCGCCTGCGCGGCCAGCCCGAGCCCGCGTGCACGGCCGCTGGCGCGGTAGCTGCGCGGGGCCGTGCCGGGGCCGTCCCAGGCCAGCTCGAGCGCGCTGACCTCGCCCTGTGGTGCCAGCTCGGCGAGGCGTGTCTGCAGACCGGTGCCGATCCAGTCCGCCGGCAGTCGCGCGAGCGCGGCGGCGACCCGCGCGAGATCGAGCCGCGGCGCCGCCAGCTCGCCGCCGCTCGGCCGCCCGTCGGCGCCGCGTCGCCAGGCGACCCGGAGATCGCCGGCCGGCCAGTCGAGCGCCGCGTCGCCGACGACCGTCGGATCCTCGGTGAAGGCGAGCTGCTGCAGCGCGAGCGACCAGCCGGCGTCACGGCCGCGGCTGGCGGCCACGCGCGTGAGCGCGATGCGGCCGGCGAGCCGGGCCAGCGCCAGCGGCGCCCTGTCGGGCGCGAGCCGCAGGCTCAGCGACTGCAGCGTCACGTCGGCGGTCGCCGTCTCGAGCTGGCTGTCGCGCAGGTCGACCCAGGCGCGCAGCGCGCCACGGCCGGTCGTCGGCTCGAGCGGCAGGGCCACGTACTGCTGCAGCGGTGCCAGGTCGATCGCCGGCAGCTCGGCGTAGGCGGTGCCGCGCCAGTGCCGCCAGTCGCCGGGGCGCGCGAGCAGGCCCGGTGCGCCATCGCCCCGGGCGAGCAGCGGCTGGACGAACTCGCCGCGCAGCGAGAAGCGCTCGCCCCATGCGCCGGGCGGTGTCGCGTCGAGCCGCAGCGCGTGGTGGCGCACGCCGTTGCGAACGACCAGGTCGACCGCATGCAGCACCAGCGGCGGCGCGGCGCGCAGGCCGTCGGTCCATTGCACGCGACCCCCGCGGATCGCGAACTCGGGCTGGCTGAAGAACCAGTCCGCCAGCGCGTCGCCATCCGGCCCGTTGCCGAGCTCGATGCCCGCCACCGACAGCCGGCCGCCGATGTCGCGGCGCACGTCGAGCTCGGGCGCTTCGACCGCCATCTGGCGGAAGCGCAGCTGCCACGCGCCGTCCCAGCCGGGCAGCAGCGAGGTCGCCGATACCGTCGCGCGCACCCGTGGCAGCCGCAAGGCTTCCTGATCCGTCCCGGGACGCAGCAGCACGACCTGCTCGAGCTCCAGGGCCCCGGTCCATCCGATCCCGCTGTCGATCGCCCGCAGCGCGCCGATGCGCACCGGCAGTCCGAGCGCGGCGCTGGCGCGCTGCTCCAGCGCGGGACGCCAGGACTCGATCCGCGGCAGAATGCCCCACTGGAGCACGAGCCACAGCACGCTGACGATACTTGCCAGCGCGAGCAGCGCGAAAACCAGCCGGCGCAAGCCCGTCGCGGTGCGGCTGCGCAGGCCGCTCCCGCGCGAGGCGGATGGGGCGGTGGAGTCGGGAACGAGGGGCTGGATGGACGACATCGGTGCAAGGAGCGGCGGGACAGGCGCCCAGGCGGGCGACCGGTGCCCTGTCGGTCGAACGGGCGAGCAGCCCGGCCGGTGCACGACGCCACCGCAGCCGCGAGCGTAACGCGAGCCGAACCCCCTTTTTGGAGCGATCCAGCCCCGTCCGATGAGTTCCTCTGCCCCGGTCCCGAGCTCCACCTTGGGTGACATCGCCGCCGAGGCGGTGCATTCGCGCTTCGTGCAGCGTGTGCGGCGACGCTACGAGCCCGAGCTGGCGCTGCTGCCGCCGGGGCTGCCCGACCGCGCCGCGATCGAGGCGCTGATCGATCGGCTGCACAGCGGCGGGCGCACGCCTGCCGCGTCGCTGCGGGTCGCGCGCCATCTCGTCATCGAGCGTCTGGCGGTCGTGGACTGCGAGCGCGACGCGCCGCTCGATGTGATCACGCGCACGATGACGCTGCTCGCCGAGGTCACGCTGGACAGGGCGCTCGCGATCGCCTTCACCGAACAGGACGCGCGCCACGGCGCCCCGCTGAAGCCCGACGGCAGCCGCTCGGCCTTCTGGGTCGTCGGCATGGGCAAGCTGGGCGCGCGCGAGCTCAACGTCTCGTCCGACATCGACCTGATCTACGTCTACGACGAGGACGTGCCGACCGCCGGGCGTGCCGATGGCGGCGGCGTGGTCAGCGCGCACGAGTACTTCAGCGGCGTCGCGCGCACGCTGTACGCGCTGATCGGCGATATGACCGACGATGGCCAGGTGTTCCGCGTCGACCTCGCGCTGCGGCCGAACGGCAACTCCGGCCCGGCGGTGGTGAGCCTGGCGATGCTGGAGGAGTACTTCCTCGTCCAGGGGCGCGAGTGGGAGCGCTTCGCCTGGCTCAAGAGCCGCGTCGTCGCGCCGGCCGCGGCGATGCACAACGGCGAGGCGCTGCCGCTGCGCGACCTGGTGGTCGCCTTCGTCTTCCGCCGCTATCTCGACTACGGCGTGTTCGAGGGCCTGCGCCAGCTGCACCGCAAGATCCGCGAGGAGGCCGCCAAGCGGGCCGCCGGCCGCCCCGAGCGCGCCAACGACGTGAAGCTCTCGCGGGGTGGCATCCGCGAGATCGAGTTCATCGTGCAGCTGCTGCAGGTGGTGCGCGGTGGCCAGTTCCCCGAACTGCGCACGCGATCGACGCTGTCGGCGCTCGAGCGATTGGTCGCGGTCGGCGTGATGAAGGCCGAGACGGCCGCCAGGCTGGCCGAGGCCTACGTCTTCCTGCGCCGCGTCGAGCACCGCATCCAGTACCTCGACGACCGCCAGACCCATGTGCTGCCGACCGAGGACGCCGACCTCGCCTGGATCGGCCGTTCAATGCGCCTGACCTGCAGCGCCGACGCCTGCGAGCTGTTCGAGGGGCTGTGCCGCCACCGGGAGTTCGTGGCCAACGAGTTCGACGCGCTGCTGCACGACGGGCGTGCCCCGGCCAATGGCGGCAACGGCTGCCGCGGTTGCAATGGCACGGCGCCGGCGCTTGACAGCGAGGCCTTCCTCGAGCGGTTGCCGCCGGCGCTGGCCGAGCGCGTGCGCAGCTTCGCCAGCTCGCCGCGCGTCGCGACGCTGCGCGACGACACGCGCAGCCGTCTGGCCAAGCTGATCGGCCGTGCCTCGCTGCTGGCCGACGAGCTGCAGCTCGACCGTGGTGAGGCCCACGAGCCGGTGCTGCGCTTCCTCGACTGGATCGAGCCGCTGCTGCGCCGCGAGAGCTATCTGGCGCTGCTGGCCGAGCGGCCCGAGGTGCTGGGGCGGCTGCTGCGCCTGCTGGGCCTGGCGAAGTGGCCGATGCGCTACCTGATGCACCACCCTGGCGTGATCGACGAGCTGGCCGACGCGCGCGCACTGGCCGGCCGCTTCGAGCGCGAGGCCTATCTGCGCGACCTCGAGGAGCGCCGGCGCGCCTGGGCGCGCGGCGGTCAGGCCGACGAGGAGCTGCTGCTCGACACCCTGCGCCGCGCTCACCACGCCGAGGTGTTCCGCACCCTGGTGCGCGACGTCGAAGGGCAGCTCAGCGTCGAGCAGGTCGCCGACGACCTCTCGGCG
>DATMJX010000223.1:0-2573 GCA_035553715.1 Methylibium sp. | reverse complement strand
AGGGTCCATGGGGGGATCACCGCAGTGGGCGGGCGCGGGTTGGAGGGGCAGCGATTGTCGACGCTCAGGCCCAGGGCGCGGCCTTGTGCCGGCCCTGGCGCACCAGCACGGTCGGGAAGCTGACCGGCAGCGCGGCAGGGTAGTCACGGCTGTAGTGCAGTCCGCGGCTCTCGTGGCGGCTCAGCGCCGAGCGCACGATCAGCTCGGCACAGTCGACCAGGTTGCGCAGCTCGAGCAGGTCGCGGCTGACGCGGAAGTTGGCGTAGTAGTCGTCGATCTCGCGCTTGAGCAGCTCGATGCGGTGCAGCGCGCGCTCGAGCCGCTTGGTGGTGCGCACGATGCCGACGTAGTTCCACATCAGCAGGCGCAGCTCGTCCCAGTTGTGGGAGATCACGACCTGCTCGTCAGCGTTCTCGACCTGGCTCTCGTCCCAGGCCGGCAGCGCGGGGCCGGTGCCGCCGCGGTTCGCGAGGATGTGCTCGGCACAGCTCTGCCCCAGCACCACGCACTCGAGCAGCGAGTTGCTGGCCAGCCGGTTGGCGCCGTGCAGCCCGGTGTAGGTGGTCTCGCCGACCGCGTACAGGCCCGGCAGGTCGGTGCGCCCGTCCAGGTCGGTGACGACGCCGCCGCAGGTGTAGTGGGCCGCCGGCACCACGGGAATAGGCTGCTTCGCGATGTCGATGCCCAGCGCCAGGCAGCGCGCGTGGATGGTCGGGAAATGCTCCTTCAGGAAGGTCTCGCCCTTGGCCGCGACGATCGGGCGGGCGTCGAGCCAGACGAAGTCCAGCCCGTGCTTCTTCATCTCGAAGTCGATCGCGCGCGCGACGATGTCGCGCGGCGCGAGCTCGCCGCGCGCGTCGTGCGCCGGCATGAAGCGCGCCGCCTCGCCCTCCAGGTGCGGCAGCCGCAGCTGCGCGCCCTCGCCGCGCAGCGCCTCGGTGATCAGGAAGCTGCGCTCCTGCGGGTGGTAGAGGCAGGTCGGGTGGAACTGGATGAACTCCATGTTGCCGATGCGGCAGCCGGCCCGCCAGGCCATCGCGATGCCGTCGCCGGTCGCGGTGTCGGGGTTAGAGGTGTAGCGGTAGACCTTGCCGACGCCGCCCGAGGCCAGCACGACGGCGGCGGCGGCCAGCGTCTCGACGCGCTGGGTCGCGATGTCCAGCGCGTAGACACCGTGGCAGCGCGGCGCGCCGCTGCTGCCGAGATGGCGCTCGGTGATCAGGTCGACCGCCATCCAGCGCTCGCGCAACGTGATGTTCGGATGACGCCGGACCTCGTCGAGCAGCACGTCGTGGATGGCCTTGCCGGTCGCGTCGGCTGCATGGGCGATGCGGCGCACCGCATGGCCGCCCTCGCGCGTCAGGTGCAGGCCGAGCGGGCCGTCCGGGTCGCCGGAGAAGGGCACGCCGCGCTCGACCAGCCAGCCGACCGCCTGCGCGCTGTGCCGGGCGATGAAGCGGGCGGTGTGCTCGTCGACCAGCCCGGCCCCGGCATCCTGGGTGTCGCGCACATGGCTCTCGATGCTGTCGTCGCTGCCGAGCACGCCGACGATGCCGCCCTGGGCCCAGGCGGTCGCGCCCTCCTCGAGGCGGCGCTTGGCGAGCACCAGCACCGGGTGGCGGTCGGCCAGCTGCAGCGCGACGGTCAGGCCGGCGAGGCCCGCGCCGATGATCACGACGGGGGGCGGGGGCACGGGAGCGTCGCGGTTCGGCATGTCGAGGGCTGGCAAGGGGCCGCAGCATCGTCATCGGCCTGTCATGCCAATTCTATCGACCGCCCCCCGCAAGGGGCGGCTGCAACACGACGGCCGCAAACTACACTGCAGCGCGTCACGCAGCCGCCGCCAGCCGATGACCCAGCCCTTCGACAGTCGCCCCCGTTCCGGTTACGGCTCCCTGCCCTCCTCCGGCTGGGAAGCGACGCGGGTGCAGACCCAGATCGCAACGCGCTTCCTGCCCGGCGGCCCCGACGCGGACCTGCGCGACATCGGCCATCCGGTGGACGATCGCACCCGCGAGCTGTTCGTCGCGGTCGACCCGGCCGAGGCGCTGATCCAGCAGTTCGACCACCTGCGCCCCGAGTACATCGCGGTGCACGACCTCGGCACCACCGCCTCGCGCAAGCTGATCAACGGGCTGGCCTCGGCCAGCCAGCGCCCGGTGCAGCGGCTGGTGTTCCGCCGCGCCGGCGGCGGCATGACGCTGGCGACCATCGAGTTCGTCGACTGCGTGGCGAACCAGCGCACGGTGCGGATCTACAGCACCGCGGTCGAGGCCGACACGGCGGCCCGCCAGGCGATGGCGCGCGCACTGCTGGCGCGCAGCACGGTCGGCGTGGTGATCGCCGGCGACCTGCCGCCGCATGCGCTGGCCACCGCCTTCGAACCCTGGCGCGAAGCCGTGCTGCGTGCCGAGTGGCCCTGCCCGCGCATGCTGTTCCTGCCGCTGCGCCCGGGCACGGCGCTGTTCGACGAGGTGGGACGCTTTCGCAGCCAGACCCGCATCGAGGCGACGACGATGCAGCCGGTCACCCGCCCGGCCGAAGTCTGGGCCCATCTGTGCCAGGCCTGGAAC
>DATMJX010000222.1:0-9224 GCA_035553715.1 Methylibium sp. | reverse complement strand
CGAGGTGGCCGCGATGCCGGTGCTGATCGCGCGCGAGCAGACCGAGCTCGAGACGCTGTACGAGGCGATCGAGCTGATGGACAAGCGCGGCCGGCCCTACCTCGCCGACCCCATCCTCGACCCCATCCCCTTCGGCTTCCTCGCCTCGCTGCTGCGCTACCAGCAGCTGCGCCAGCGCTACCCCGAGGCACCGATCATGATGGGCGTCGGCAACCTGACCGAGCTGACCGAGGCCGACACCAGCGGCATCAACGCGCTGCTGTTCGGCGCCTGCGCCGAGCTCGACGTCGCCGCGGTGCTCACCACCCAGGTCAGCAGCCACGCACGCCGCGCGGTGCGCGAGGCCGACGTGGCGCGTCGCATCATGCACGCCGCCAAGCGCCACGCCATGCTGCCCAAGGGCCTGGGCGGGCTCGGCGACGCGCTGATGACGGTGCACGACAAGCGGCCCTTCCCCGACACGGCCGCCGAGGTCGCCGCGACCGCGACGCAGGTGCGCGACCCGAACTTCCGCGTCCAGGTCAGCGAGGCCGGCCTCCACGTCTACAACCGCGACGGCCTGCGCACCGAGCAGGAGGTCTTCAAGCTCTGGCCGCAGCTCGGCCTCGAGCACGACGCCGGCCACGCCTTCTACATGGGCGTCGAGCTGGCGCGCGCCGAGATCGCCTGGCAGCTCGGCAAGCGCTACGTGCAGGACCAGCCGCTCGACTGGGGCGCGGCCGCCGACAGCAAGGCCGAGGACCTGGACCGCTGGTGCGGGCCCGGCACGACATTGACCCACGGCCGCAAGAAGACGCCCAACCCGTGAGTAAGAACGACCAGATCTTCGAGGCGGTGATCACCAGCCTCGGCGCCGACGGCAGCGCGCATGTCGCCCCCTTCGGCGTGCGCTACCGCGGCGCGCAGGTGGTGCTGATGCCCTTCAAGCCCAGCGGCACGCTGGAGCGCCTGCGCGAGAGCGGCCACGCGGTGCTGAATCTGAGCACCGACAGCCGCGTGTTCGCCGGCGCCGTGTGCGCGCGCTGGCTCGGCCGGCGCGATTGGCCGCTCGTGCCGGCGCAGGCGATCCGCGGCGTGCGGCTCGCGAACGCGCTCGCGCACAGCGAGCTCAGGCTGGTCCACGACGACGATCATGCCGAGCGCCCGACCCTCGTCTTCGAGCGCGTGCTCGACGTGACGCATGCGCCCTTCCCCGGCTTCAACCGCGCGCAGGCCGCGGTGGTCGAGGGGGCGGTGCTGGTCAGCCGCCTGCACCTGCTGCCCGCCGACAAGATCGACGCCGAGATGGCCTACCTGCAGATCGCGATCGACAAGACCGCCGGCCCCGAGGAGCGCGAGGCCTGGGGCTGGCTGCGCGAGGCGATCGCGCGCCACCGCGCCGGGGAGCCGGCATGAGACACCCGACCCCCACGCGCGGGCCGAGCGCCGGGCCGCTCCCAAGCCGGCCCGCAATCCCCTCGGGGGATCGGCCGACGTATTCGGCGGACGAGGGGCAGACATGAAGCTGCTGGTCAGCGTGCGCAGCGTCGACGAGGCGCTGGCGGCCGCCGCGGCCGGCGCCGACTTCATCGACCTGAAGGAGCCGTCGGCGGGGGCGCTCGGTGCGCTACCGATCGAGACGACCCGCGCGATCGTCGCGGCGCTGCGCGCGCGGCCGGGACCGCCGTGCCGCATCAGCGCGACCATCGGCGATGTCGCGCCCGGCGCGGCACGCGAGCCGGTGCTCGCGCGCGTCGCCGCGACCGCGGCCTGCGGCGTCGACTATGTGAAGGTCGGCCTGGCGCCGACGGCCCTGCCGCTGCTCGACGCGCTGGCGCACTGCGACGCGACGGTGGTGCCGGTGCTGATCGCCGATGCCGGCCTCGACGAGACACTGCTCGCCCGCGCGCTCGCGGGGCCCTTCCCGGCGCTGATGCTCGACACCGAGGACAAGCAGGGCGGCAGCCTGCTGCAGCGGCTCGGCGACCCGGCGCTGCAGCACTTCATCGCGCGCGTGCACGCCGCCGGCCGGCTGGCCGGCCTGGCCGGCGCGCTGCGCCTCGCGGACCTGCCGCGCCTGGGGGCGCTGGCGCCGGACTTCGCCGGTTTTCGCAGCGCGGTGTGCGATGGCGCGCGCACCGCGGCGCTCGATGCCGTGCGGGTGCGCGCGCTGCGCGAGCGGCTCGCGGCCGCCAAGCCCGCCTAGAGCCCGCCGCCGCCCGAGCCGCAGGTCGAGTCGGCCAGCAGCAGCGCGCGCGCCCGGGCGACCTCGCTCTGCTCGAGCAGGTCGATCGGGAAGGCGGCCTCGCGCGCCAGCCCCGCGAACTCGCTGTCGAGCACCCCCGCCTCGCCGAGCTGGGCGAAGCTGCGCTTGGCATCGATCGCGCAGGCCTTGACCACCAGCAGCCGCTCGGCGTGCAGGCGGCGCGCCAGCCACAGCGAGAGGCTGTCGGCGCTGACGCCCCAGTGCGTCAGCTCGTCGGCACGAGTGCGCAGCAGGTCGAGCGGGAACCACAGCGCGGTCTGGCCACGGCGCAGCACCTCGCGGATCTGCGCCTCATCGGCGGCGAGCTGCAGCGCCGGGCACAGCGCCTGCATCATCAGCGCGGTCTGCGCCATGCCGAGCACGGCCATGTTGTGGCCGGCCAGGTCGTCGAGCTGCCACCAGGCCTGGGCCTCGCGCGCCTGGTCGGCGAAGGGCCCGCCGCCGGGCACGACGATCGCGCGCCCGCCCCCGACCTCGGCCAGCATCTCCAGCCATTGCGGCAGCACGGCCTCGCGCGCCAGGCTGCCCCCGAGTTTGACGACCCACATCGCCGTGCGTCCTCAGCCGCTCGCGGTGCTGCACAGCAGCGCCACCGCGCAGGCCGGGGCCGTGACCTGGACACAGCGGCGCAGCGCCGGCCCGCCGGGCGCGCGGTCGAGCTCCGGGCCGCCAAGCACCAGCGTCGCGAAGCGCAGCAGCGGCCGGCCGCCGCGCTCGGCCAGCGCCTCGACGAGGAAGTCGCCGCAGCCGGCCGCGATCAGCGGTGCATCGGACGCCAGCCCGGCCGCCTGGCTCACGCGGCGCAGCTGCGCGTCGAGCTCGTCGAGCTGCAGCGCGCGCCAGGCGGCGGCGAAGTCGCGCCAGTCGGCGTCGCTGGCATCGCGCGCGTCGAGCCCGATCATGCGCGCCAGCCGCTGCCGGGTGGCGGCCAGGTCCTTGCCCCCGCCGTCGGCGCTCGGGTGCTGGTCGTGTTCCGGGTCGAGCTCGCCGCACAGGCGGTAGACGTCGGCGGTGGTGGCGAACAGCTCGTTCATCACGCCGCGCTGCACGCCCTGGAAGTCGATGCGCGAGGCCACCCCGCACAAGGGCGTGCGCACCACGCCCTGGTAGACCAGCTCGCCGGTGACGAGCCGGTCGGCGTCGCTGCGTCCGCGCGCGCGCGGACGGCCGCCGGCCAGCGGGATCAGGTCGCTGGTGGTGCTGCCGATGTCGACCAGCACGCCGCCGTCACCGCCGCGCCGCTGCAGCACATGGGCGACGATCTGCGCGGTGGCCAGCCAGTTGGCCGAGGCCATCGCGGCCCAGCGCACGCTGACATCGGCCGCGCCGCACCAGCCGGGCTCGCCGGCGTAGAAGATCGCCGGGCCGACCAGCGTGCGCTCGAGCCGCTCGGCGATCGCGGCGACACCGGCCTCGCGGTGCGGAAACAGGTCGACCATCTCGCCGGTCATCGTGATCGCGTGCACCGTCTGCGCCGAGCTCAGCGCCTCGGGCCAGCGCTGCGCCGCCGCATCGATGCAGCGCTGCAGCTGCTCGAGGCCTTGCCACAGCGGACAGGGCCACTGGACGGCATCGCGCAGCTCGCCATGCTCGACCAGCGCCGCCTTCACGTGGGCGCCGCCGACGTCCCAGCCGATCACGCGCTCAGGCCGCGACATGGCAGGCCTCCAGGTGGGCGCTGACGATCTCGGCGGCGAGGTTGCGGCCCAGCGCCGCCGACAGGCCGACGTAGGCGCAGGTCACGCGCGGGTTGACCTCGATCGCGACCGGCCCGCGCTCGCGGTGCCAGACGAGGTCGACGCCGACATAGCCGCGCAAGCCCGGCAGCGCCCGCGCCACCGCCGCGGCGAGCGCGCGCAGCGCCTCGGCACGCGGATCCTGCAGCGCGATGCGCGCGATCGACACGCCGGCGTCGTGCAGCCGCCCGGCGGCGTCGATCTCGATGTGCTGGCGGTTGATGGCCAGCAGCTCCGGCGCCGCGCCGTC
Organism: Methylibium sp.; assembly: GCA_035553715.1. Classification (GTDB taxonomy): domain Bacteria; phylum Pseudomonadota; class Gammaproteobacteria; order Burkholderiales; family Burkholderiaceae_C; genus Methylibium. The sequence continues at coordinate 4,993 of DATMJX010000222.1, read as the reverse complement.
GCGGCACAGCAGCGACAGGCTCAGCGCCTCGCCCTCGACCCAGGGCTCGAGCGTGGCCGGCTCGCCGCGCGCGGCACGCGCCGCCCGATCGGCCTCGGCCCGCTCCCGCTGCGCGTGGCGCTGGCTGTCGGTGCTGCCGGCGCCGTCGTCGGGCTTGACGACCCAGGCCGATGCATGGCCCTCGAAGGCCAGCGGCGTGCACACGCCCTGCGCGGCCAGACGCGCCAGCGTGGCGCGCTTGCTGCCGGCCAGCGCGATGGCCTCAGGCGTGCAGCCGATCCAGCGGCGCGCGCCGACCGCGCGGGCCAGCCGTTCGAGCAGGCCGCCGGACTCGGGCGCGACCAGCCAGACCAGGTCGTGGGCCGCGCCCTCGCGCAACAGGAAGTCGAACGCCGGCTCGCCCTCGTGCGGCCCGCGCGCGCGCGCCCGCTCGCCCGGCGCCGCCGCGACACCCGGCCCGAGCGGGTAGCACAGCGCCAGACCGGTGGGCGGCGCGGTGGCCTGCCAGCGCGACAAGTCCACCAGCAAGGCGTCGCGCATCCGCATGCCCGCGCCCAGCAGCGCCTGCGGCACCGCGCCGGCGTCGCGCCCGACGCCACTGAGATACTCCCCCACCCACAGACGCAACTTCATGCGATGCACATCATTCCGGTGATCGACCTGCTCGACGGCCGGGTGGTGCGTGCCGTGAAAGGCGAACGCGCCGCGTACCGGCCGATCGAGTCCTTGCTGTGCCCGGGCGCTGCTCCCCTGTCCCTGGCAGATCGCCTATGCGAACACTGTGCCACCGACACGCTGTACCTGGCCGACCTCGACGCCCTGCAGGGTCGAGCGGCCCAGCTCGATGTGCTGCGCGCGCTGCTCGACGCCGATCCGGCACGCCAGCTCTGGCTCGATGCCGGCTTCGCCGACGCGACGGCGTCGGCCCGGCTGCTCGCCGCGCTCGGCCCGGCCGCGGCGCGCGTCACGCCGGTCTACGGCAGCGAGTCGCTGCGCACGCGCGAGGCGCTGGCCAGGTGCTTCGCGCCGCTCGATCCCGCCGGCATCCGTGCCTGCCCGGCGCTGTGGCCCGCGCGGCTGATCGTGATGACGCTCGAGCGCGTCGGCAGCGGCGCCGGCCCCGACCTCGAGGCCTTCGCCGCGGTGCGCCGCGCCGCGCCGCGGGCCACGATCGCCGGTGCCGGCGGCATCCGTGACGAAGCCGACCTCGCGGCCTGCGCGGCCGCCGGCGCGCAGGCCTGGCTGCTGGCCTCGGCCCTGCATGACGGCCGCATCGCACCGCGCCACAGAATGTGACGAACCCGCGCCCCTGCGGCCACACTGTGTCGCGCCCGGCCGACCCGGGGGCGCCCCGGTAGCGGCCCGCCGCGCCGCTGCATCCGGGCACACCGCGCATATTCGCCGCGTCCCGCGGGCACACAATGGCACACGCCTTGCCTGAGCCTGCCTCGATGAGCGCCCCGATCCCCTGGACCTGCCCCTTCTGTCCGCTGCTGTGCGACGGTTTCGCGGTCGCCGTGCAGGCCGGTGGCGCGCTCGCGCTGCAGGGCAGCGACTGCCCGCGCGCGACCCAAGCGCTGCAGCGCTTTGCCGCGCCGCCGCACACCGCTTCGATCGACGGCGTGCCGGCGACGCTCGAGGCCGCGCTCGACGCCGCAGCCGCACGGCTGGCGCGCAGCCGCCAGCCGCTGTTCGCCGGCCTCGGCACCGACATCGACGGCGCGCGCGCGCTCTACCCGCTGGCCTGCGCGCTCGGCGCGATCACCGATGCGGCCGGCAGCGACGCCCTGCTGCACACGCTGCGCGCGCTGCAGGACCGCGGCCAGTTCACCACCACGCTGGCCGAGGTGCGCAACCGCGCCGACCTGATCGTCTGCGTCGGCGGCTCGCCGCACGAGGCGCTGCCCGAGGTGTGGCGGCGCCTGGGCATCGGCGAGGCCCTGGTCGCGCAGCGCGAGATCGCCTTCCTCGGCGCGCCGGCCGACGCCGCGCTGGCGGGCGTGCCGGCCCTCACCACGACGAGCCTGGGCGCGGGCGACGACCTGTTCGACAGCGTCGCGCTGCTGGCCGCCGCGGTCGCGCAGCGCCGGGCCGAGCTCCCGCCGGCGATCGCGGCACTCGCCGAGCGGCTGCGCGCGGCGCGCTATGCGGTGCTGGCCTTCGAGACCGCCCGGCTGCCGGCCCAGGGGGCACTGCTCGTCGAGACGCTCAACCAGATCGTCACGACGCTGAACCGCACGACGCGCGCCGGCCTGCTGCCGTTCGGCGGCGCCGACGGCAGCGCGAGCGTGAACCAGGTCCACGCCTGGCTGTCGGGCCTGCCGCTGCGCAGCCGCGCCGGCCCGCTCGGCCTCGAGCACGAGCCGCTGCGCTGGGGCGCCGAGACGCTGCTGGCGTCGGGCGACGTCGACGCGCTGCTGTGGGTCGCGAGCTACGGCACCGAGCCCCCCCGGCCCGAGACCTCGGTGCCGACCGTCGTGCTCGGCGGCCCCGGGGTCGCCGCGCCGGCGCGCGGCGTGTTCATCCCGGTCGCGACGCCGGGCATCGGCGTGGCCGGCCACCTGTTCCGCACCGACGGCGTGGTCGCGCTGCCGCTCGAGGCGCTGCGCGACGACGGCCTGCCCGCGGTGGCCGAGGTCGCCCGCCAGCTGACCCACCGTGTGAAGGCCCGCCCCTCATGAGCTCGATGCGCATCCGCAACGCCCGCGTGATCGACCCGGCGCACGGCGTCGACGCCGTGCGCGACCTCGGCGTGCGCGACGGCCGCATCGTCGAGCTGCATCCGCAGGAGGCCGTCGGCGAGGAGGTCGACGCCAGCGGCTGCGTGCTGATGGCCGGCGGCGTGGACCTGCACAGCCACATCGGCGGCGGCAAGGTCAACCTCGCGCGCATGCTGCTGCCCGAGGACCACCGCCTGAACCGCGAGCCGATCGCGCTGCCAACCAACCCGCTCGAGCTCGCCTCCTGCGGCCACTGCGCGCCCGGCACGCTGGCCGCCGGCTACCGCTACGCCGAGATGGGCTACACGGCGGCCTTCGAGCCGGCGATGCTGCCGGCCAACGCACGCCACGCCCACATGGAGATGGGCGACACGCCCATCCTCGACCACGGCGCCTACGTGATGCTCGGCAGCGACGAGCTGTTCCTGCGGCTGCTCGCCGAAGGCCGGGACTTCCAGTCGATCCGCGACTACGTCGGCTGGACGATCAACGCCAGCAAGGCGCTGGGCGTCAAGGTCGTCAACCCGGGCGGCATCTCGGCCTTCAAGTTCAACCAGCGCAAGCTCGACGTCGACGAGGAGCACGTGCACTGGCACGTCACGCCGCGCCAGATCGTGCACACGCTCGCGCGCGCGCTGCACGAGCTCGGCGTGCCGCATCCGCTGCACATCCACGGCAGCAACCTCGGCGTGGCCGGCAACATCGAGTCGACGCTGCAGACGATCGCGGCGCTCGAGGGCCTGCCTGCGCACCTGACGCACATCCAGTTCCACGCCTACGGCAAGGACGGCCCGAAGAAGTTCTCCTCGGCCGCGCGCGAGCTGGCCGAGGCCGTCAACGCGAACCCGAACATCAGCCTCGACGTCGGCCAGATCATGTTCGGCCAGACGATCACCGCCTCCGGCGACACGATGCGCCAGCATGCCAATGCCGACCTCGGCACGCCGCGCAAATGGGTCGGCGCCGACATCGAGTGCGACGCCGGCTGCGGCGTCGTGCCCTTCCGCTACCGCGAGCAGAGCTTCGTCAACGCGCTGCAGTGGCTGATCGGGCTGGAGATCTTCCTGCTCGTCGACGACCCCTGGCGCGTCGTGCTGACCACCGACCACCCGAACGGCGCGCCCTTCACGACCTACCCGCACCTGATCCGGCTGCTGATGGACAAGGCCTTCCGCGACGAGCAGATGGCCAAGCTGAACCCGGACGCGGTGGCGATGAGCTCGCTGGGCTCGATCACCCGCGAACTCAGCCTGAACGAGATCGCGATCATGACGCGCGCCGGCCCGGCGCGGCTGCTCGGCCTGAAGGACCGCGGCCATGTCGGCGTCGGCGCGGCGGCCGACATCGCGATCTACCGCGAGGACGCGAACCGCGAGACCATGTTCACCGCGCCCGAGCATGTGTTCAAGGACGGTGTGCGCATCGCGCGCCGGGGCGTGATCACCGCGACGCCGACCGGCGGCACCCACTTCGTCGAGCCGGTCTACGACAAGGGCATCGAGAAGCTGATCGAGCGGTACGCGCACGAGCACCTGGCGGTCGCGCCTCGCCATCTGGTGATCGGTCACGACGAGCTGTGCCGCTGCTGCAACGGCGGACGGCTGCTGCCGGCGGCGTGCTTCGAGACCGCGGCGAACTGAGCATGGAACTCAACGGCATCACGATCGACGACAGCTTTGCCGAGGCCTTTCCGATGAAGGGCACGCGGCTGATCGTCACCGCGCACGACCTGACCTGGGCCCGCCATGCCGCGGTCGCGACCACCGGCTTCGCGACCTCGGTGATCGCCTGCGGCTGCGAGGCCGGCATCGAGCGCGAGCTCGCGCCCGAGGAGACGCCCGACGGGCGGCCCGGCATCAGCCTCCTGATCTTCTCGATGAGCGGCCGCGAGCTCGCCAAGCAGGTCGAGAAGCGCGTCGGCCAGTGCGTGCTGACCTGCCCGACCACCGCGGTCTACGCCGGCCTCTTCGAAGGCGACCCGATCGCGCTCGGCAAGAACCTGCGCTTCTTCGGCGACGGCTGGCAGCAGAGCAAGATGATCGCGGGGCAGCGCTACTGGCGCGTGCCGGTGATGGACGGCGAGTTCGTCGCGCAGGAGACGACCTGGGTCACGACCCAGGCCGTGGGCGGCGGCAACCTGCTGCTGCTGGCGACCGACACCGCCGCCGCGTTGCGTGCCGCCGAGGTCGCGGTCGCGGCGATGAAGCGGCTGCCCAACGTCATCATGCCCTTCCCCGGCGGCGTGGTCCGCTCGGGCTCCAAGGTCGGCAGCA
>DATMJX010000221.1:0-4604 GCA_035553715.1 Methylibium sp. | reverse complement strand
CCGCGGCCGATTCAAGCGCCTGTGCGTCGTCCAGCGGGGGCAGCAGGCCGGCGGCCACAGCCTGCTGCTGGTGGGTCCGCCGGGCGCGGCCAGCTCGAGCGCCCGCTTGGCCGCCTCCTGGCCCCGGACCTCACGCAGGTCCGGCGCGCCGCCCGACGCCGCGCCGGCGAGCGGTCGGGCCTCGGGCAGGTCGGCGGCATCACCGGGCAGCAGCGCGCGCACCACGTCGAGCAGGTGGCGCGCTGCGCGGGGCCGCAGCCCGTCGATCAGCGCGGCCTCGCGGGCGCTGGCCTCGGGCAGCACCAGCGTGCGGGCGGCACCGGCGCGGCGCGCGCCCAGCGCCATCGCGAGCGCGCCGCGCACCGGGCGCAGATCGCCGGCCAGCGAGAGCTCGCCGGCGAACTCGTAGTCCGCCAGCCGCGCGGCCTCGATCTGGCCGGCCGCGGCCAGGATGCCGAGCGCGATCGGCAGGTCGAAGCGGCCCGACTCCTTCGGCAGTTCGGCCGGCGCCAGATTGACGGTGATGCGCTTGTTGTGGGGGAAGTCCAGCCCGCTGGTGGCCAGCGCCGCGCGCACCCGCTCGCGCGCCTCCTTGACCTCGGTGTCGGCCAGCCCGACCAGCGTGAAGCTCGGCAGCCCGTTGGCCAGGTGCACTTCGACGCTCACTTCCGGGGCGTCAAGCCCGTCGAGGGCACGGCTGTGGACGAGGGCGAAGGCCATGGCCGGTCGATCATGGCACCGGGGTCCGGGCCTCGCGATCCCTCTGACGAAGGCCTCCTGCACCGCCGAGGTGCCGTTCGTTGCAAACATCCCTGTTTTGGGGTCTTGCGCTCACATCTCGCCCTGTTTGCGCACGGGGTTCACCGAGTTGGCGCAGTGGCACGGTTTCTGCAAACCCGACATTGCTTCCCACCTCAACCCCCTCACGGAGAACCGGAGTACTCATGAACAAGACGAAGCTGGCCCTCGCGGCCGCAGCCCTGTGCTCGCTGGCCCCCTTCGCCCAGGCCGCCGAACCGGCGCCCGAATGGACCATCACCGGCAACGCCGGCCTGTTCAGCGACTACCGCTTCCGCGGCATTTCCCAGACCGACAAGCGGCCGGCCTTCCAGGGCGGCTTCGACATCGCCCACAGCTCGGGCTTCTACCTGGGCAACTGGAACTCCAACATCGACAGCGACTTCTACGGCGGCGCCAACATCGAGATGGATTTCTACGGCGGCTTCAAGACCTCCGTCAGCGACGTCGGCCTCGATCTGGGCGTGCTCTATTACTACTACCCGAACAGTGACAAGCACTTCCCCGATAAGGTCAAGAACACCGAGATCTACCTCGGTGCCAGCTACGGGCCGGTCAGCGCCAAGGTCTACTACCCGCTGAGCGACTTCTTCAGCGCCGAGGACAACGTCGGCGGTGGCAACGCGGCCGGCTCGTACTACGTCGACCTGTCGGGCGGCTATGACCTCGGCCAGGGCTTCGGCCTCGTTGGCCACGTCGGCTACCAGAAGCTCAAGGGGGCCGCCAAGCTGGCCGAGATCGGCAGCGCTGACCTCGAGTCGAGCTACGTCGACTGGAAGCTGGGCGTGACCTACACCTTCGGCAACGGCTTCGTCGCCGGCCTGTCCTACATCGACACCAGCAAGGACTTCGCCGGCGCGGTGCCGGGTCGCAAGATCAGCGGCAGCACGGGCGTGTTCTCGCTGTCGAAGACCTTCTGAGTTCCATCACCCCACCGAAGGAGATCGCCATGAAGATGGTGACTGCCATCGTCAAGCCCTTCAAGCTCGACGAAGTGCGAGAAGCCCTCAGCGCCATCGGCGTGCAGGGCATCACGGTGACCGAAGTCAAGGGCTTCGGTCGCCAGAAGGGCCACACCGAGCTGTACCGCGGTGCGGAGTACGTCGTCGACTTCCTGCCCAAGGTCAAGATCGAAGCGGCCGTGGACGAAGCCATCGTCGACCGCGTGATCGAGGCGATCGAGGGCTCGGCGCGCACCGGCAAGATCGGTGACGGCAAGGTCTTCGTCACCAACCTCGAGCAGGTGATCCGCATCCGCACCGGCGAGACCGGCAAGGACGCGCTCTGACGCCGTCACCCTTTCAAGGAACGAGACAAACATGAGAAAGCTTCTCGCTTCACTCGCCACGTCCTTGGCGATCGGCCTGGCGGTGTTCGGCGTCGCCGACGTCGCGCTGGCCCAGGACGCGGCATCGGCTCCGGCCGCCGCGTCGGCCGTGGTCGAGGCCGCTTCGGCCGCGATGGAGGCCGCGCCCGCCGCCGAGGCGGCGTCGGCTGCTGCCGAAGCCGCGCCCGCCGAGGCGCCGGCCGCGGCGCCGCCGGTGCCCAACAAGGGCGACACCGCCTGGGTGATGGTCGCCACCCTGCTCGTCATCCTGATGACCATCCCCGGCCTGGCGCTGTTCTACGGCGGCCTGGTGCGCAGCAAGAACATGCTGTCGGTGCTGATGCAGGTGATGGTGACCTTCTCGCTGATCGTCGTGCTGTGGTGCATCTACGGCTACAGCCTGGCCTTCACCGAGGGCAACGCCTTCGTCGGCGGCTTCGACCGGCTGTTCCTGAACGGCATCTGGGACAACGCGGCGGGCACCTTCGCCAACGCGGCGACCTTCAGCAAGGGCGTCTACATCCCCGAGATCGTGTTCGCGGCCTTCCAGGCCACGTTCGCGGGCATCACCTGCTGCCTGATCGTCGGTGCCTTCGCCGAGCGCATCAAGTTCAGCGCGGTGCTGATGTTCATGGTGCTGTGGTTCACCTTCAGCTACGCGCCGATGGCCCACATGGTCTGGTTCTGGATGGGCCCGGATGCCTACGCGTCGGCCGAGGTGGCCGGTGAGATGACGTCCAAGGCCGGCCAGATCTGGCAGTGGGGCGCGCTCGACTTCGCCGGCGGCACGGTGGTGCACATCAACGCCGCGGTGGCCGGCCTGGTGGGCGCCTACATGGTCGGCAAGCGCATCGGCTACGGCAAGGAGGCGATGACGCCGCACTCGCTGACGCTGACGATGGTCGGTGCCTCGATGCTGTGGGTGGGCTGGTTCGGCTTCAACGCCGGCTCGGCGCTGGAGGCGAACGGCTTCGCCGCCCTGGCCTTCATCAACACCCTGTTCGCCACGGCGGCGGCGGTGCTGGCCTGGTGCATCGGCGAGGCACTGCTCAAGGGCAAGGCCTCGATGCTGGGCGCTGCGTCCGGTGCGGTGGCGGGCCTGGTGGCGATCACGCCGGCGGCCGGCAACGTCGGCATCGTCGGCGGCCTGGTGATCGGCTTCGTCGCCGGCTTCGCCTGCCTGTGGGGTGTCAACGGCCTGAAGAAGCTGCTCGGCGCGGACGACTCGCTCGACGTGTTCGGCGTGCACGGCGTCGGCGGCATCGTCGGGGCCCTGCTGACCGGCGTGTTCAACTCGCCCAACCTCGGCGGCCCCAGCGCCGTCGGCGACTGGGTGACGGTGGGCATGATCTCCGGCGCGGACTACTCGATCGCCTCGCAGGTCTGGATCCAGGCCAAGGGCGTGCTGCTGACCATCGTGTGGTCGGGCGTGGTCTCGGTGATCGCCTACAAGATCACCGACCTGGTGATCGGCCTGCGGGTGCCCGAGGATGCCGAGCGCGAAGGCCTCGACATCACCTCGCACGGCGAGACCGCGTACCACAACTGATCGTCGTGATCCCGGCCGGCGGCGCGTGCGTCGCCGGCCCCTCACGAGGCCGCCTTCGGGCGGCCTTTTTGCTTGCGACGGCCCTGCAGGTCGCACACGTGGCGGCACCTGCCTAGAATTCTTCTCCCGTCCCCCGGCAAAGGCTCCGCGATGGTTCCGCACCTCATCACCGCACTCAACGGTCCGATCAACGAGCTCGAGCAGCGCATCCTCGAGTCGATGCCGGCCATCGAGCGCTGGTTCCGGCTCGAGTGGATGGAGCACACGCCGCCCTTCTACACCTCGGTGGACGTGCGCAACGCCGGCTTCAAGCTCGCGCCGGTCGACACCAACCTCTTCCCCGGCGGCTTCAACAACCTGACGCCCGAGATGCTGCCGCTGGCGGTGCAGGCGGCGATGGCGGCGATCGAGAAGATCTGCCCCGAGGCCAAGAACCTGCTGCTGATCCCCGAGAAGCACACCCGCAACAGCTTCTACCTGCAGAACGTGCAGCGCCTGGTGCAGATCTTCACGCTGGCGGGCCTGAACGTGCGGCTGGGCTCGCTGGACGAGGCGATCACCGAGCCGACCCGGCTCGAGCTGGCCGACGGCGGTGCGCTGACGATCGAGCCGCTGGTGCGCAGCAAGCGCCGCCTGGGGCTGAAGGACTTCGATCCCTGCACGATCCTGCTGAACAACGACCTGTCGGCCGGCATCCCGAAGGTGCTCGAGAACCTGCACGAGCAGTACCTGCTGCCGCCGCTGCACGCCGGCTGGGCGGTGCGGCGCAAGAGCCTGCACTTCCAGGCCTACGAGGAGGTGGCCAAGAAGTTCGCCAAGCTGCTGGGCATGGACCCGTGGCTGATCAACCCGATGTTCGCGAAGTGCGGCAAGGTCAACTTCATGGACGGCACCGGCCAGGAGTGCGTTCAGGGCCACGCCGACGCGCTG
>DATMJX010000220.1:0-3293 GCA_035553715.1 Methylibium sp. | reverse complement strand
AGCGTGTTCGGCTCGACGATCAAGCTGCTCGGCGGCGAGTTGGCCAAGTTCGGCGTCGAGACCAGCTTCGTGTCGCAGACTGATGTGGCCGAATGGCGCGCCGCGCTGCGGCCGACGACGAAGCTGCTGTTCGCCGAGACGCCGAGCAACCCGCTCACGGAAGTCTGCGACATCGCGGCGCTGGCGGCGGTTGCCCATGATGCAGGCGCGCTGCTGGCCGTCGACAACTGCTTCTGCACGCCGGCGCTGCAGCAGCCGCTTGAGCTCGGCGCCGACCTGATCGTGCACTCCGGCACCAAGTACCTCGACGGCCAGGGCCGTGTGCTGGCTGGTGCGGTGTGCGGACCGGCGGCGATCGTCGAGGCGAAGCTCGTGCCGCTGATGCGCAGCGCCGGCCTGAGCCTGTCGCCCTTCAACGCCTGGGTCGTGCTGAAGGGCCTGGAGACGCTCGGCATCCGCATGGCGGCGCAGAGCGCGCGGGCGCTGGCGCTGGCGCAGTGGCTCGAGGCCCATCCGGCCGTGCAGCGCGTCTACCATCCGGGGCTGGCCTCGCACCCGCAGCATGCGCTGGCGATGAAGCAGCAGAACGGCTGCGGCGGCGCGGTCGTGTCCTTCATCGTGAAGGGCGAGGGGGTCGAGCTTGCGCGTCGCAACGCCTTCCACGTGATCGACGGCACGCGCGTGTGCTCGATCACCGCCAACCTCGGCGACACCAAGACCACCATCACCCACCCGGCCAGCACCTCGCACGGCCGGCTCAGCGAGGACCAGCGCCTCGCGGCCGGCATCACGCAGGGCATGATCCGCGTCGCCGTGGGGCTCGAAGACCTCGAGGACCTCAAGGCCGACCTGGCCCGCGGGCTCGACACCCTGAACGCATGACGAACCCTGCTCCCGCGGTACGCACCCGCTTCGCACCGTCGCCCACCGGCTTCATCCACCTCGGCAACATCCGCTCGGCGCTCTACCCGTGGGCCTTCGCGCGCGCGAACGGCGGTGCCTTCGTGCTGCGCATCGAGGACACCGACGTCGAGCGCTCCTCGCAGGAGGCGGTCGATGTCATCCTCGAAGGCATGCGCTGGCTCGGTCTCGATCACGACGAGGGGCCGTACTACCAGATGCAGCGCATGGACCGCTACAAGGCGGTCCTCGCGCAGATGCTCGAGCAGGGGCTCGCCTACCGCTGCTACATGAGCCAGGGCGAGCTCGACGCGCTGCGCGAGCGCCAGATGGCCGCCAAGCTCAAGCCGCGCTACGACGGCACCTGGCGCCCCGAGCCGGGCAAGACGCTGCCGCCGGTGCCCGAGGGCGTGCCGCCAGTGATCCGCTTCAAGAGCCCGATCGGGGGCACGGTCGGCTGGGACGACAAGGTCAAGGGTCGCATCGAGTTCAGCAACGACGAGCTCGACGATCTGGTCATCGCGCGCCCCGATGGGACGCCCACCTACAACTTCTGCGTCGTGGTCGATGACATCGACATGAAGATCACCCACGTGATCCGCGGCGACGACCACGTCAACAACACGCCGCGCCAGATCCACATCCTGCGCGCGCTCGGCCACGAGCCGCCGGTCTACGCCCACCTGCCCACCGTGCTGAACGAGCAGGGCGAGAAGATGAGCAAGCGCCACGGCGCCAAGCCGGTGACGGCCTATCGCGACGAGGGCTACCTGGCCGACGCGATCGTCAACTACCTCGCGCGCCTCGGCTGGAGTCATGGTGACGACGAGATCTTCTCGCGCCAGCAGTTCATCGAGTGGTTCGACCTCGAGCACCTCGGCAAGAGCGCGGCGCAGTACGACGAGGCCAAGCTGCGCTGGGTCGCGAGCCAGCACATGAAGCTGGCCGACGATGCGGTGCTCGCCGCGCTGGTTGCCGAGCAACTGCGCAAGCTCGGCCTCGAGGCGGCGGTCGACGAGCGCCTGCAACGCATGTGCGCGTTGTTCAAGGACCGCTGTGCGACGACGGTCGAACTCGCGCAATGGCTGGCGATGTATTTCGGCGGCGTGCAGCCTAGCGCCGAGGACCTGGCCGCGCATGTCGGCGCTGCGGCGCGAGCGGCATTGCCGGCACTGATCGCGCGGCTCGAGGCCGCGGTCTCCTGGGATGCCGCGACGATCCAGCAGGCACTCAAGGCCACGCTCGCCGAGCACGGGTTGAAGATGCCGCAACTGGCCCCTGCGCTGCGCGTGCTCGTGTGCGGCCGCGCGCAGACGCCATCGGTCGATGCCGTGCTCGCACTGTTCGCGAAGGAAACCGTGCTGCAGCGCTTGCAGAGCTGCTGAAAATTCTTCTATACTCTTGGTCTCGCTTGAACAGCGCCGGGGGTATAGCTCAGCTGGGAGAGCGCTTGCATGGCATGCAAGAGGTCAGCGGTTCGATCCCGCTTACCTCCACCAAAAGCTCAGGCTGCGGTGGCGCTGTTCAAGAGAAGAAGGTTTCAGTCCCCTTCGTCTAGAGGCCTAGGACACCACCCTTTCACGGTGATTACAGGGGTTCGAATCCCCTAGGGGACGCCAAGTTGATGGCACTTGCGCAGCGATGCGGAAGCCATAGGAGTGGTAGTTCAGTTGGTTAGAATACCGGCCTGTCACGCCGGGGGTCGCGGGTTCGAGCCCCGTCCACTCCGCCAATAAAATCAACGGGTTAGCGCGCAAGTGCTAACCCGTTTTTCTTTGGATATTCCGAATTCGGAATACTCCGTCTGTTTCTGGTCTCCGCGAGCCCTCGATGGTGGCCCGCTGTTCGCCTCATGCGGCCGGTCCATGTCGGGCCAGGTGACGCTGGAACGCGCTGCGCGCTTCGTGATGAGGCCGCGCTGCGGTGACGGCATCGGCGACATGCATCGGTGCCGTGATGGGCCATCGTCGGCGGTGGCTATGCCACCTCCGGCGCTGCCCCGTGGCGCTCGAGTCCGGATCACGCCACGCGCGCGATGCACGTGGTCGCAGTCGAGCGATGTGGATTCGTTGCGATCGTCCGTGGGGCGCGTTGCGAAGGGGTGTTGCGAAGGCGCGGTGCGCGCGTTTGCATCGACCCATGATGGCGTGCCCTCGTGTAGCAACGTGGCATCGTCACCAATCGACCCTGAATCACAGCGCGGCAGGATCGGTCCTTCTGCGTCGCCGGGTGGCTCGTTGATGACCGCGATCTGGGCTGCTGCCGGTTCGGTGGACACCGACCTAAGCTTCTCGAGTGTTCTCGAACTCTATCGGGCTGACGTAGCCGAGCGTCGAGTGCCGGCGCGTCGGGTTGTAGAAGCGCTCGATGTAGTCGAATACGTCTGATCGGGC
>DATMJX010000219.1:0-2048 GCA_035553715.1 Methylibium sp. | reverse complement strand
TCGCCAGACCGCGCGCGATCTCGCTGCCGTCCAGGCGCCGCACCGCGATCACGTCGCCGCGCGCGAATTCGCCGCTGACCTCGACGATGCCGATCGGCAGCAGACTCTTGCCCTCGTCGCGCAGCTTCGCGGCCGCACCGTCATCGACCACCACCGCGCCGCGCAGCTGCAGGTGATCCGCCATCCACTGCTTGCGCGCGGCCAGCTTGGCGGTGCTCGCCGTCAGCAGCGTGCCGATGGCCTCGCCGGCAGCCAGGCGCAGCAGCACCTGCGGCTCACGCCCCCAGGCGATCACGGTCGAGGCGCCGCTGCCGGCTGCACGCTTGGCCGCCAGCACCTTGGTGATCATGCCGCCCTTGCCAATGCTCGAGCCCGCGCCACCGGCCATGCGCTCGAGCGCCGGGTCGCCAGCCTGGGCCTCGCTGATGAAGCGCGCGTCCGGGTTCGAGCGCGGGTCCGCCGAGTACAGGCCGGGCTGGTCGGTCAGGATCACCAGTGCGTCCGCGTCGACCAGGTTCGCGACCAGCGCACCGAGCGTGTCGTTGTCGCCGAACTTGATCTCGTCGTTGACCACGGTGTCGTTCTCGTTGATGACCGGGATCACCTTCAGCGACAGCAGCGTCAACAGGGTCGAGCGCGCGTTGAGATAGCGTTCGCGATCGGCCAGATCAGCGTGCGTCAGCAGCACCTGCGCGCTCGCGATGCCATGTTCACGCAGCTTGCTCTCGTACATCTGCGCCAGGCCCATCTGGCCCACGGCGGCGGCGGCCTGGAGTTCGTGCAACTCCTTCGGGCGGCTGCGCCAGCCCAGCCGCTTCATGCCCTCGGCGATCGCACCGCTCGACACCATGATGAGCTCGCGGCCCTGGGCAGCCAGCTGCGCGAGCTGGCCGCACCACAGACCGATCGCCTGCTCGTCGATCCCACGCCCCTCGTTGGTCACCAGGCTCGAGCCGACCTTGACGACGATGCGCCTAGCGGCGCGCAACTGCTCTCCCACGCGAGGCTCTCCTCAACGAAAGCGCGGATCATCCGCGGCCGGCGCGTAACCCTCGGCCGCATCGTCGCCCGGCTCGTCGAAGCGCGGGTCCGGTTCGGCGATGTGCGTCTGGTAGGTCGCAACGTGCCGCCAGATCGCCTGCACCAGCGGCTCGCAGCCCTCGCGCGTCAGCGCCGAGATCTCGAACACGGGCCCCTTCCATTTGTAGCGTTTGACGAAGTCCTTGACGCGCGCGGCACGCTCCTCGGCCGGCACCATGTCGAGCTTGTTCAGCACCAACCAGCGCGGCTTGGCGTACAGCTCCTCGTCGTACTTCTTCAGCTCGGCGACGATCGACTTCGCATGCGCGACCGGGTCGCTGCCATCGAAGGGCGCGAGGTCGACCAAGTGCAGCAGCAGCCGGGTTCGCTGCAGGTGGCGCAGGAAGCGGTGGCCCAGCCCGGCGCCCTCGGCCGCCCCCTCGATCAGGCCCGGCACGTCGGCGACGACGAAGCTCTGCTCCGGCCCCACGCGCACCACGCCGAGGTTGGGGTGCAGCGTCGTGAACGGGTAGTCGGCGATCTTCGGCCGCGCGTTCGAGATCGCCGCAATCAGTGTCGACTTGCCGGCATTGGGCATGCCGAGCAGGCCGACATCGGCAAGGACGCGCAACTCGAGCCTGAGCTTCTTCGCCTCGCCCGGCCAACCGGGCGTCTTCTGGCGCGGCGCGCGGTTGGTGCTGGTCTTGAAGTGCAGGTTGCCGAAGCCGCCATCGCCCCCCTTGGCCAGCATCACGCGCTCGCCCGGCACCAGCAGCTCGGCCACCGGCGCACCGGTTTCGGCATCGGTGATGATGGTGCCGACCGGCATGCGCAGCACCACGTCATCGGCGGCCGCTCCGAACTGGTCCGAGCCGCGGCCGTGCTCGCCGTTGCGGGCTTCGTGGCGGCGCGAGTAGCGGTAGTCGACCAGCGTGTTCAAGTTGCGGTCGGCCACCGCGTAGACATGACCGCCTCGCCCGCCATCACCGCCGTTCGGCCCGCCAAAGGGGATGAACTTCTCGCGGCGA
>DATMJX010000218.1:0-2924 GCA_035553715.1 Methylibium sp. | reverse complement strand
GTCGCGCGCTTCGGGGCGGCAGGGGAAGAGACGGGGTGCTCAAGCGACGGGGAGTCGGGTGACGCTGGTGACGACAGCGATTATGCGCGACCGTCCATCACGAGGCCGTGTCAACGGCGTCCCCGAAAGTCAGCGCCTTCGCCAACGTCGGCGCCGCTGCGTCCTTGGCGGACAGCAGCGGCGCGACGCCGGCGTCGGGCCACTGGATGCCGACCGCCGGGTCGTCCCAGCGCACCGCGCCCTCGGCCTGGGGGGCGTAGTAGCCGCTGGTCTTGTAGAGGAAGTCGGCGCTGTCGGACAGCACCAGGAAGCCATGCGCGAAGCCCGGCGGGATCCAGAGCTGACGGTGGTTGTCTGCGCTGAGCTCGACGCCGGCCCAGCGGCCGAAGCGCGGGCTCGAGCGGCGCATGTCCACCGCGACGTCGAACACCACGCCCGCGGTGACGCGCACCAGCTTGCCCTGGGCGTGGGGCGGCAGTTGGTAATGCAGGCCCCGCAGCACGCCGCGCGCCGAGCGCGAGTGGTTGTCCTGCACGAAGTCGACATGGTGGCCGACCGCGGCGTCGAAGGCCTGCTGGTTGAAGCTCTCCATGAAGAAGCCGCGGGCGTCGCCGAAGACCTTGGGCTCGAGGAGCAGCACCTCGGGCAGCTCGGTGGGCGTGACTTTCATGCTCAGTAGACCGTCTCGCGCAGCACTTGCAGCAGGTACTGGCCGTAGCCGTTCTTCAGCATCGGCTGGGCCTGGGCCTCGAGCTGCTCGGCGCTGATCCAGCCCGAGCGGAACGCGATCTCCTCGGGGCAGGCGACCTTCAGGCCCTGGCGCTTCTCGAGCGTCGCGATGAACTGGCCGGCCTCCATCAGGCTGTCGTGGGTGCCGGTATCCAGCCAGGCATAGCCGCGGCCCATGATCTCGACCGAGAGCTGCTGCTGCGCCAGGTAGCGGGCGTTGACTTCGGTGATCTCGAGCTCGCCGCGCGCCGACGGCTTGATGTCGGCGGCGATGTCGCAGACCTGCCGGTCGTAGAAGTACAGCCCGGTGACCGCGTAGTTGCTCTTCGGCGCCTTGGGCTTCTCCTCGATGCTGACGGCGCGCTGCTGGGCGTCGAAGGCGACGACGCCGTAGCGTTCCGGATCGTGCACGTGGTAGGCGAACACCGTCGCGCCGTCGGGCCGGTCGGTCGCGCTCTTCAGCAGGCCCTGCAGGTCGTGGCCGTAGAAGATGTTGTCGCCGAGCACCAGCGCGCTCGGCGCGCTGCCGACGAAGTCTCGTCCCAGGATGAAGGCCTGCGCCAGGCCGTCCGGGCTGGGCTGCACGCAGTAGCTGAGGTTCAGCCCCCAGCGCGCGCCGTCACCGAGCAGCGCCTCGAAGCGCGGCAGGTCCTGCGGTGTGCTGATGATCAGGATGTCGCGGATGCCGGCGAGCATCAGCGTGGAGAGCGGGTAATAGACCATCGGCTTGTCGTAGACCGGCAGCAGCTGCTTGCTCAGCGCCAAGGTGGCCGGGTGCAGCCGGGTGCCGGAGCCGCCGGCGAGGATGATGCCCTTGCGTTGCATGTCGTCCCTGGGAGTCTTTGTGGGTTCAGCGGCCGAGGACCTCGGTCAGCATGCGCTCGACGCCCTGCTGCCAGGGTGGCAGCGTCAGGCCGAAGGCCTCGCGCAGCTTGCGGGTGTCGAGGCGCGAATTGAGGGGGCGCCTGGCCGGCGTCGGGAAGGCGCTGGTCGGCACCGGCAGGATCTGGTCGGGCGCGACCTTCACGCTATGGCCGCGGGCGCGCGCCCATTCGATGACGTGCGTCGCGTAGCCATGCCAGTGCGTCTCGCCGGCGGCGACCGCGTGGTAGGTGCCGGCCAACTCGGGTCGGGCACGCAGCACGCGCAGCGCATGGGCGGTCACGTCGGCCAGCAGCTCGGCGCCGGTCGGCGCGCCGAACTGGTCGTCGATGATGGTGAGCTTGTCGCGCTCGGCGGCCAGCTTCAGCATGGTCTTGGCGAAGTTGCCGCCGCGCGCCGCATAGACCCAGCTGGTGCGCAGGATCAGGTGGCGGCAACCGCTGGCGCGGATCGCTTCCTCGCCCTCGAGCTTGGTGGCGCCGTAGACCGACAGCGGGCCGGTCGGCGCGTCCTCGGTGCGTGGGGTGCTGCCCGAGCCGTCGAAGACGTAGTCGGTGCCGTAGTGGACCAGCGTCGCGCCGAGCGCTGCGGCCTCGCGCGCCAGCACGGCGGGCGCGGTGGCGTTGATCGTTCGCGCCAGCGCGGGCTCGCTCTCGGCCTTGTCGACGGCCGTGTGGGCGGCCGAGTTGACGATGACGTCGGGGCGCAGCGCGCGCACCGTCGCGGCCAGCGATTCAGGCTCGGTGAAGTCGGCGCGGAAATCGGTGCTGTCGAAGTCGAGCGCGGTGAGCTCGCCGAGCGTCGTGAGCGAACGCTGCAGTTCCCAGCCGACCTGGCCGTTCTTGCCGAGCAGCAGGATCTTCATCAGCGCGCCGCGTAGTTGGTCGCGAGCCAGTCGCGGTAGGCGCCGCTTTGCACCTCGCGCACCCAGTCGCCGTTCGCCAAGTACCACTGCACCGTCTTGCGGATGCCGGTCGCGAAGGTCTCGGCCGGACGCCAGCCGAGCTCGCGCTCGATCTTGCGGGCGTCGATCGCATAGCGGCGGTCGTGGCCGGGCCGGTCGGCCACGTGGGTGATCAGGCGCCGGTAGGGGCCGGCCGGGTCGGGCTTCAACTCGTCGAGCAGCGCGCAGACGGTGTGCACGATATCGATGTTGGCCTGCTCGTTCCAGCCGCCGATGTTGTAGGTTTCGCCGAGCCGCCCGCCGGCCAGCACCGCGCGAATGGCGCTGCAGTGGTCACCGACGTAGAGCCAGTCGCGGATCTGCCGACCGTCGCCGTAGACCGGCAGCGGCTTGCCGGCCAGTGCGTTGA
>DATMJX010000217.1:0-4300 GCA_035553715.1 Methylibium sp. | reverse complement strand
ATCACCAGCGGTGCATCGCTGCCGAGCGGGGCCAGGTCCGGGATCTCGTGGACCTCGATGCCGTGGATGGTCTCGTTGCTGCACAGGTGCACGTAGCTCGCGCCGGCGCTGAGCCGCCAGCTCGCCGGCGGCGGCAGGCTGTGGTGCGTGCCGCGCTGATCGGGGTCGTTGCTCGCGGCGACGCGGGCATCGCCGTAGCGCAGACCCTCGGCGTGGGTCTTGCGCGACCACAGGCCGGTGATCACGTGGTCGCTGAGCGCCCCGGGCCGCCGGCCGACCAGGTTCAGCGGCACGATCGCGTTCGCACCGATCGCGCCGCCCTGCATGAACAGCACCTTGAAGTGCGCCGGCACCGCGAGCACCTCGCGCACCCGCGCCTCGGTGCGCTCGAAGATCTGCGTGAACTCGCGGCCACGATGGCTCATCTCCATCACGCCCATGCCCGAGCCCTGCCAGTCGAGCATCTCGGCGGCGGCCTGGCGCAGCACCGCCTCGGGCAGCGTGGCCGGGCCGGCGGAGAAGTTGAACGGCCTGGCGGCCATCATTTCTTGGACGCGGCCGCAGGGGCCGGTGCCGGTGCGCTGCCCGCGGCGGCCTTGGGGGCGGCCTGGAGCTTCTGCGCGATCTGCTGTTCCAGCGCGCGCACCTTCGGCTCGACGGAGGCGCGCGTCTCGGCGACGAGCTTGGAGGCCAGCGCCTTCTGCATCTCGTTGCCCAGCTGCTGGTACTTCGTGAAGAGCGGCGAGCTCAGCATCGCGTGCAGCTGCTTGAGCTCGTCCTCGCTGAACTTCTGCTCGAGCAGCGGGCCGATCGTCGCCGGCGCGAGTTCGACGGCGCGCTTGCGCAGCACCGGGATGTTTTCGTCGGCGAACTTGCGCGCGGTCGCATGCAGGTCCTTGGCCACCGCCTCGCGCTGCTCGGGAGCGACGCTGCCCTGCACGACCAGCCCGGCGCGCTGCAGCAAGGCGTTGGCTGGCTGCTCGATGAGCTGCTGGCCG
Organism: Methylibium sp.; assembly: GCA_035553715.1. GTDB lineage: Bacteria > Pseudomonadota > Gammaproteobacteria > Burkholderiales > Burkholderiaceae_C > Methylibium. Next base: position 3,302 of record DATMJX010000217.1, on the reverse strand, counting down.
ATCGCCTCGATCGAGGGCTGCTGCAGCTGCAGCACTTTCTGCACCCATTCCTTCTTGGTCTGGGCATGCGCGGGCCCGGCGAGCCACAGCGCCGCCAGTGCGGCGACGAGCAGGCGTTGCGTCTTCACAGTGTCTCCTCGCCGCCAGCGGCGTTGTCGGCGGGCGCCTCGCCCGCGTCGTTCTCGACGATGCGCTGCAGCCCGCTGAGCTGTGCGCCGTCGTCCAGCGCGATCAGGGTCACGCCCTGGGTCGCGCGGCCGAGCTCGCGGATCTCGCTGACGCGGGTGCGCACCAGCACGCCCTTGTCGGTGATCAGCATGATCTCGTCCTCGGGGCGCACCAGCGTCGCGGCGACGACCTTGCCGTTGCGCTCGCTCTGCTGGATCGCGATCATGCCCTTGGTGCCGCGGCCGTGGCGGGTGTACTCGACGATCGAGGTGCGCTTGCCGTAGCCGTTCTCGGTGGCGCACAGCACCGAAATCGGTGCGGTCCCGAGTTCCGCGCTCTGCGTTTCGTCCTGTTCGGCGACCAGCATCGCGATGACCTTCTGCCCTGGCTCGAGCGCCATGCCGCGCACGCCGCGCGCCGCGCGGCCCATCGGGCGCACGTCGTCCTCGTCGAAGCGCACGGCCTTGCCGCCGTCGGAGAACAGCATCACGTCGTGGTGGCCGTCGGTCAGTGCGGCGCCGATCAGGTGGTCGCCCTCGTCGAGGTCGACCGCGATGATGCCGGCCTTGCGCGGGTTGCTGAACTCGTCGAGCGCGGTCTTCTTCACCGTGCCCAGCGCCGTGCCCATGAAGATGTAGTGGTCGGCCGGGAAGCTGCGGAACTCGCCGGTCAGCGGCAGCACGACGGTGATCTTCTCGCCCGGCTGCAGCGGGAACATGTTGACGATCGGCTTGCCGCGCGAGGCGCGGCCGCCCTGCGGCACCTCCCAGACCTTCAGCCAGTACACGCGGCCGCGGTCGCTGAAGCACAGCATCCAGTCGTGCGTGTTGGCGATGAAGAGCTGGTCGATCCAGTCGTCTTCCTTGGTCTGCGCGGCCTGCTTGCCGCGCCCGCCACGGCGCTGCGCGCGGTACTCGGCCAGCGGCTGGCTCTTGATGTAGCCGGTGTGGCTGAGCGTCACGACCATGTCGGTCGGCGTGATCAGGTCCTCGGTGCCGAGCTCCTGCACGTTGTGCTCGATCACGCTGCGGCGCGCGCCGAGCTTGGTCTGGCCGAACTCCTGCCGCAGCGCCACCAGCTCCTCGCTGATGATCGTCGTCACGCGCGCCGGCTTCGCGAGGATGTCGAGCAGGTCGGCGATCTGCGCCATGACCTCCTTGTACTCGCCGATGATCTTGTCCTGCTCCAGGCCGGTGAGGCGCTGCAGGCGCATCTGCAGGATCTCCTGCGCCTGGTCGTCGGACAGCCGGTACAGGCCGCCGGGCTGCATGCCGTAATGAGCCGGCAGCCCCTCGGGGCGGAAGGCCTCGCGGCCGCCCGGCGTCTCGCCCTCGGCGCGCGCGAGCATCTCGCGCACCAGCGAGGAGTCCCAGCTCTTGTCCATCAGCGCCTGCTTGGCCAGCGGCGGCGTCGGCGAGTTCTTGATGATCTCGATGAACTCGTCGATGTTAGCCAGTGCCACCGCCAGACCCTCGAGCACATGGCCGCGCTCGCGTGCCTTGCGCAGCTCGAACACGGTGCGGCGGGTCACGACCTCGCGTCGGTGCTCGAGGAAGACCTCGATCAGGTCCTTGAGGTTGCACAGCTTGGGCTGACCGTCGATCAGCGCGACCATGTTGATGCCGAAGCTGTCCTGCAGCTGGGTCTGCTTGTACAGGTTGTTCAGCACCACCTCGGGCACTTCACCGCGCTTGAGCTCGATGACGACGCGCATGCCGGACTTGTCGCTCTCGTCCTGGATGTGGCTGATGCCCTCGAGCTTCTTCTCGTGGACGAGCTCGGCCATGCGCTCGAGCAGCGTCTTCTTGTTCACCTGGTAGGGGATCTCGTCGACGATGATCGCCTGGCGCGAGCCCTTGTCGATGTCCTCGAAGTGGCACTTGGCGCGCATCACGACCTTGCCGCGGCCGGTGCGGTAGCCCTCGCGCACGCCGTTCAGGCCGTAGATCGTCGCGGCGGTCGGGAAGTCCGGCGCCGGGATGATCTCCATCAGCTCGTCGATCGTCGCCTGCGGGTTCTTCAGCAGGTGCAGGCAGGCGTCGACGGTCTCGTTCAGGTTGTGCGGCGGGATGTTGGTCGCCATGCCCACCGCGATGCCGGCGCTGCCGTTGACCAGCAGGTTCGGCAGCCGCGTCGGCAGCACCAGGGGCTCGCGCTCGCTGCCGTCGTAGTTCGGGCCGAAATCGACGGTCTCCTTGTCGATGTCGGCCAGCATCTCGTGGGCGATCTTCGCGAGGCGGATTTCCGTGTAGCGCATGGCCGCCGCGTTGTCGCCGTCGACCGAGCCGAAGTTGCCCTGGCCATCGACCAGCATGTGACGCAAGGAAAAATCCTGCGCCATCCGCACGATGGTGTCGTAGACCGCGGTATCGCCGTGCGGGTGGTACTTACCGATGACGTCGCCGACGATGCGCGCGCTCTTCTTGTACGCGCGGTTCCAGTCGTTGTTCAGCTCGTGCATCGCGTAGAGCACGCGCCGGTGGACGGGCTTGAGGCCGTCGCGCGCGTCGGGTAGCGCGCGTCCGACGATCACGCTCATCGCGTAGTCGAGGTAGGAGCGCCGCATCTCCTCTTCGAGGCTGACGGCGAGGGTTTCCTTGGCGAACGAGGTCATGGGTCGGGGCGGCGCGAGCGCGCTTCAGGGCGGACAGGTGGTCCGCCAGGGGGCTGCCAGCCGTTCGGGACGAGACGGTGACGCGCGGATTCTAGGTGCCGGGCGCTGTCGTGGCAGCGCAACAGGGCGAGCGACTCGCCGCGCCGCTTCCGGGAAAGCCTTGTCCCGTAAAACCCGTATGGCACAATGATTTTTGACGTTTCAGATGCGTACTGGATCACTGTTGCGCAGCAATGTGATCCATGTTTCGTTTGCAGTCGTGCCGCCTTGCGGCGGCCCATCCTGAGAGGAGAATCATGAAAAAGCTCAACACGGTGGCAGTGCTGTTCGCGGCGGTCGCTCTTGGTGGTTGCGCCACCTCGGGCGGTTCGGCCAGTGGTGTGATCGACAACTGGCGCGCTGCGGATGGCATCGCGGTCAAGAACGGCACCAACGAGCTGTGCTGGCGCGATGCCAACTGGACCCCGGCCACGGCGCTGGCGGGCTGCGACGGCGCTCCGGCCCCGGCGCCCGCTCCGGC
>DATMJX010000216.1:0-2828 GCA_035553715.1 Methylibium sp. | reverse complement strand
CTTCGTGCGGGCCGGCATAGTTCCAGTTAAGGCCCAGCCGCTTCGCCAGCTCCTGGATGATCCACCAATCCTGACGCGCATCGCCGGGCAGCGGCAGGGCCGGGCGGCCCATCTGCACCTGGCGGTTCGTGTTGGTGACCGTTCCCGATTTCTCCGGCCACGCCGAGGCGGGCAGCACCACGTCGGCATGGAACGCCGTCTCGGTCAGGAACAGGTCCTGCACCACGAGATGCTCGAGCTTCGCCAGCGCCTCGCGCGCGTGATGCGCGTCGGGGTCCGACATCGCGGGGTTCTCGCCCATGATGTACATGCCGCGAATCTCGCCGGCCTGGATCGCGTTCATGATCTCGACGACCGTGAGCCCGCGCTTGGGATCCAGTTTCGCATCCCAGAATTTTTCGAAGCGCGAGTGAATCTCGGGCGTTTCCACGGATTGATAATCCGGGAACACCATCGGAATCAGACCTGCGTCCGAGGCGCCCTGCACGTTGTTCTGGCCGCGCAGCGGGTGCAAGCCGGTGCCGGGCCGCGCGATCTGGCCGGTCAGCAGCGACAGTGCGATCAGCCCGCGCGCGTTGTCGGTGCCGTGCACATGCTGGCTGACGCCCATGCCCCACAGGATCATCGACGCGCGGCTGGTCGCGAAGGCGCGCGCGACGTCGCGGATCGTGTCGGCCGGGATGCCGCAGATCTCGCTCATGCGCTCGGGCGTCGCCTCGGCGACGGCGGCCTTCAGCGCCTCGTAGCCGTTGACGCGCGCGGCGACGAAGCCCTCGTCGACCAAGCCCTCGGCGACGATGACGTGCAGCAGGCCGTTGAGCAACGCGACGTCGGTGTCGGGACGGAACTGCAGGTGCCAGGTGGCGCGGCGCGTCAGCGCGGTGTGGCGCGGGTCGCAGATCACCAGCTTGGCGCCACGGTCGACCGCGTTCTTGATCCAGCTCGCCGCAACCGGGTGGTTGACCGTCGGGTTCGCGCCGATCAGGAAGATCAGCTCGGCCTGCGCGACGTCCTCGACCGGGTTGCTGACCGCGCCCGAGCCGATGCCCTCGAGCAGCGCCGCGACCGAGCTCGCATGGCACAGCCGCGTGCAATGGTCGACGTGGCTGCTCGCCATCGCCGTGCGCACCAGCTTCTGGAACAGGTAGGCCTCTTCGTTGCTGCCCTTGGCTGAGCCGAAACCCGCCAAGGCCGAGCCGAAACCAGCCGGGGCACTGTCGCGGATCCTGGCCAGGCCGCCGGCAGCAAGGTCCAGCGCCTCGTCCCAGCTGGCTTCCCGGAACAGGTCCTCGAGCTTGAGTTCGCCGAGCTTGAAGCGCTCGATGTCGGCGGGATCCTTCCCGACGCCGGCGCGACGGATCAGCGGCTTGCTCAGGCGCCTGGGGTTGTGGATGTAATCGAAGCCGTAGCGGCCCTTGACGCACAGCCGGCCATGGTTGGCCGGGCCGTCGCGGCCGGTGACGAAGTGGATGCGCTCGGCGCCCTGCTTGTCGGGACCGATGTTCCAGGTCAGCTGGCAGCCGACGCCGCAGTAGGGGCAGACCGAGTCGACCTGCTTGGTGATCTCGGCCAGGCCGGCGCCGCGCGCCGGCATCAGCGCGCCGGTCGGGCAGGCCTGCACGCATTCGCCGCAGGCGACGCAGGACGAGTCGCCGAGCGCGGCGTTGGTGTCGAAGCTGATCTGCGCATGGCCGCCGCGGAAGGCCAGGCCGATGACGTCGTTGCCCTGCTCGTCGCGGCAGGCGCGCAGGCAGCGGGTGCACTGGATGCAGGCGTCGAGGTTGACCGCGATCGCCGGGTGCGACAGGTCGGCCTCGGCGTAATGGCTGTCGCGCTGCGGCAGCCGCCCGCTCGGCACCTCGAGCTTGCGGGCCCAGCCGCTCAGCTCCGATTGCTTGGTGTAGGTGTCGGTGGTCGCACCGGCGTCGCTCATCAGCAGCTCGACGACCATCTTGCGCGCGGTGACGGCGCGAGCGCTGTCGGTCTGGACCTTCATGCCGGCGCTGACGCTGCGGCAGCAGCTCGCGGCCAGCGTGCGCTCCCCCTCGACCTCGACGACGCAGGCACGGCAGTTGCCGGCCGGCCTCAGGCCCTCCTTGTGGCACAGGTGCGGGATCGTCGTGCCCTCGCGCTGGGCGACGGCCCAGATCGTCTCGTCGGCCTGGGCGGTGACCAGGCGGCCGTCGAGCGTGAACTCCACCGTCGGCGCCGGTGGCGCCAGGAGTTTCGATACCAGGGGAGCGTTCACGGTGCGAGCTCCTGAGGGAAGTACTTGACCACGCAGTCCACCGGGTTCGGGGCCGCCTGGCCAAGGCCGCAGATCGACGCGTCTCGCATCACCTGCGACAGTTCCGCGAGCAGGTCGGTGTCCCAGCGGTCGCTCGCGATCAGTGCGTTGACCTTGGCCGTGCCGCTGCGGCAGGGCGTGCACTGGCCGCAGCTCTCGTGCTCGAAGAAGCGCATCAGGTTGCGCGCGACGTCGGTGGCACGGTCCCGGTCCGACAGCACCACCACCGCGGCCGAACCGATGAAGCAGCCATGCGGCTGCAGCGTGTCGAAGTCCAGCGGCAGGTCGGCCAGCCGCTCGGGCAGGATGCCGCCCGAGGCACCGCCTGGCAGGTACCCGTATAGCTTGTGCCCGTCGAGCAGGCCGCCGCAGTACTCCTCGACCAGCTCGCGCAACGTGATGCCGGCCGGCGCGAGGTGCACGCCGGGGTTCTTGACGCGGCCCGACACCGAGAACGAGCGCAGCCCCTTGCGGCCGTTGCGGCCGAAGCCGGCGAACCACTCGCCGCCCTTCTCGAGGATGTCGCGCACCCAGTACAGGG
>DATMJX010000215.1:0-5471 GCA_035553715.1 Methylibium sp. | reverse complement strand
CGATGGGTCTGCATCGCGCCTGGAAGGCCTATGCCGTTGCGGTGGCCGACGTGCGCGATGCAGACCCATCGACATCAGGTCGTTCATCACGTCGTACTTCGACGCGACCGAGTCGAACACGCCGCGCACGCGGCCGGCCTTGTCGGCCTCCTCGACGCTCTCGAAGCCGAAATGGGTGCGGCTCATCGCCGGCTCAGTGGTGGTGGCCGCAGGCGCCGGCGCCCGCCTCGGGCATCGGCGCGTCGCGATCCAGACCGGCGGCGGCCAGTCGTCCCAGGTAGGCCTGCCACAGCGCGTCCTGCTCGGCACCCAGGCGGTACAGGTAGTCCCAGGCGTACAGGCCGCTGCTGTGGCCGTCGGAGAAATGCGGCTGCACCGCGTAGTTGCCGACCGGCTCGAGCGCGACGATGTCGACCTCGCGCTTGCCGGTCTGCAGCGTCTCCTGGCCCGGACCATGGCCCTGGACCTCGGCCGAGGGCGAGTAGACGCGCAGCAACTCGAAGGGCAGGCGGAAATTCGCCCCATCGGAGAACGCGATCTCGAGCACGCGTGACTGCTGGTGGACCGTCAGCGCGGTCGGGATCGGGGTGTCGGGGGTCAGGCCAGCCATCGCAGGTCTCGGTCAGGGAGCAACGCCGGCAGTTTAGAGCCCCGCGACCGCGGCGGCCACGCGCGCGTCGAGGGCTTCGAGGGATAGCGGCAAGCGCTGCACGGCCGGTGGATCGACCGCGCGCTGCGCCACACCCCAGACCGGCTGCGGGAAGTGGCTGTCCCAGTCGAAGCGCGCGATCACGTGCCAGTGCAGATGCGCCACGACGTTGCCCAGGCTCGCAAGGTTGATCTTGGTCGGCGCAAGCGCCTCCCGCAGCACCGTCTCGACCTTCGCGACCGCCTGCATGCACAGGCTGCGCTGCGCTGGCAGCAGGTCGGTCCACTCTGCGACATGGGCATTCCAGACCACGCGGTAGAAGGCCGGGAAGGCCTGGTCCTCGGCCCGGATCACCCGCCACGGTGCGGCGCGGTGCACCAGCACCCCACCGTCATACGCGCACAGCTCGCAGGCCGTCATGCCAGCTCGCTGCGCCGGGCCCGAGCGCTGTCGACGCCACGCCGTCGCTCGCGACTGGCGTCCGTCGCGGTTTCGGTCCCGGCCGGCGCGGAGCGCCGCTTCGCACGGCTCACACCAGCACCCGTTCGATCCCGCCGGCGTTGGCCCGCTCGACGTACTGAGGCATCCAGTCCTCGCCAAGGATCTTGCGCGCCATCTCGACGACGATGTAGTCGGCCTCGAGCAGACCGTTCTGCAGGTCGCCGCCGTAGCGAGACAGGCCCTGCAGGCAGCTCGGGCAGGAGGTCAGGATCTTGACCGGGCCCTGCGCCGGCACGGCCCCGCTGGCGCGCAGCGCCGCCTCGTCCTTGCGCAGCTCCTCTTCCTTGCGGAAACGGATCTGGGTCGAGATGTCCGGCCGCGTCACGCCGAGCGTTCCGCTTTCGCCGCAGCAGCGCTTGCTTTCGAGCACGTTCGGGCCGACCAGCGCGCGCACCGTCTTCATCGGCTCTTGCTGCTTCATCGGGCTGTGGCAGGGGTCGTGGTAGAGGTAGCCGCCGGTCTCGGCGCCGAGCGTGACGCCCTTCTCCAGCAGGAACTCGTGGATGTCGACGATGCGGCAGCCCGGGAAGATGTCCTCGAAGTGGTAGCCCTGCAGCTGGTCGTAGCAGGTGCCGCAGCTGACCACCACGGTCTTGATGTCGAGGTAGTTCAGCGTGTTGGCGACGCGGTGGAACAGCACCCGGTTGTCGGTGATGATCTTGTCGGCCTTGTCCTGCTGGCCGCTGCCGCGCTGCGGGTAGCCACAGCACAGGTAGCCCGGCGGCAGCACCGTCTGCACGCCGGCATGCCAGAGCATCGCCTGCGTGGCCAGGCCGACCTGCGAGAACAGGCGCTCCGAGCCGCAGCCGGGGAAGTAGAACACCGCCTCGCTGTCGGCCGTGGTGGCCTGCGGATCGCGGATGATGGGAACGTAGTTCGCGTCCTCGATGTCCAGCAGCGCGCGCGCGGTCTTCTTCGGCAGCCCGCCGGGCATCTTCTTGTTGATGAAGTGGATCACCTGCGCCTTGATCGGCGCGCTGCCGACCGTCGCCGGCGGCCGCGCGGTCTGGGCCTTCGTCAGGCCGCGCAGCAGGTCGTTGGCGAGGCGCTGGGCCTTGAAGCCGACACCGACCATCGCGCCGCGCATCAGCTTGATGGTGTCCGGGTTCTTCGCGTTGAGGAAGAACATCGCCGCCGCGTTGCCGGGGCGCCAGCTCTTGCGGCCCATCTTGCGCAACAGGTTGCGCATCGCCATCGAGACGTCGCCGAAATCGATCTTCACCGGGCAGGGCGAGGCGCACTTGTGGCAGACCGTGCAGTGGTCGCCGACGTCCTCGAACTCCTGCCAGTGCTTGATCGACACGCCGCGGCGCGTCTGCTCTTCATAGAGGAAGGCCTCGACGAGCAGCGAGGTCGCGAGGATCTTGTTGCGCGGGCTGTACAGCAGGTTGGCGCGCGGCACGTGGGTCGCGCACACCGGCTTGCACTTGCCGCAGCGCAGGCAGTCCTTGATGCTGTCGCTGATCGCACCGATGTCGCTGCGCTGCATGATCAGCGACTCGTGGCCGAGCAGACCGAAGCTGGGCGTGTAGGCGTGGCTCAGGTCGGCCGCCAGCACGTCGGCGCCCAGGCCGGCGAGCGCCGCGCCGCGCAGCAGCTTGCCCTTGTTGAAGCGCCCCTCGGGGTCGACGCGCCGCTTGTAGGCGGCGAAGTCGGCGATCTCGGCGTCGCTCAGGAACTCGAGCTTGGTGATGCCGATGCCGTGCTCGCCCGAGATCACACCGTCGAGCCGCCGCGCCAGCGCCATGATGCGGCCGACCGCCTCGTGCGCGGTCTGCAGCATCGTGTAGCTGTCGCTGTTGACCGGGATGTTGGTGTGCACATTGCCGTCGCCGGCGTGCATGTGCAGCGCCACCCAGACGCGCTCGTGCAGCACCTCCTTGTGGATGCGCCGGCATTCGTCGATCACCGGCGCGAAGGCCGCGCCGGCGAACAGCGCCTGCAGGGGCTTGAGCACCTGGGTCTTCCAGGAGGCGCGCAGGCTGTCTTCCTGCAGCCGCTCGAAATAGCTGCGCCCGTCGGCCTGCGGCACGTCCAGGCCGTGCAGCCAGCCGGCCCACAGCGTGCGCACCTCGCGCAGCAGCGCGAGCGCCTGCTGCACGCGGTCTTCGAGCAGCTCGGCGCTCGGGATCTCGCCGGCGTCGTCGGTCTTGCCCAGCGGCAGATGGCCCCTGGCGAAGAAGGTCTCGAGCGCATCGATCAGCTGCAGCTTGTTGCGCAGGCTCAGCTCGATGTTGATGCGCTCGATGCCCTCGGTGTACTCGCCCATGCGCGGCAGCGGGATCACCACGTCTTCGTTGATCTTGAAGGCGTTGGTGTGCTTGCTGATCGCCGCGGTGCGCTTGCGGTCGAGCCAGAACTTCTTGCGCGCGTCGGCGCTGACCGCGACGAAACCCTCGCCGTGGCGCGAGTTCGCCAGCCGCACCACCTCGCTGGCAGCGCGCGCGACCGCGTCGGCGTCGTCGCCGGCGATGTCGCCGACCAGCACCATCTTCGGCAGGCCCTCGCGCTTGCTCTTGGTCGCATAGCCGACCGCCTTCAGGTAGCGGTCGTCGAGGTGCTCCAGCCCGGCAAGCTGCACGTCAGGCTGCGCGAACATGAAGTCGCGGATCTCGACGATGCTGGGCACCGCATCCTTGGCGTTGCCGAAGAACTCCAGGCAGACGGTGCGGGTGTGCGCCGGCATGCGGTGCACGATCCAGCGCGCGCTGGTGATCAGCCCGTCGCAGCCCTCCTTCTGGATGCCCGGCAGGCCGGCGAGGAACTTGTCGGTGACGTCCTTGCCCAGGCCTTCCTTGCGGAACACGCTGCCAGGGATGTCGAGCCGCTCGGTCTTGACCAGGGTCTTGCCATCGGACTCGAACCAGCGCAGCTCGAAGCTGGCGGTCGGCGCATCGTGGATCTTGCCGAGGTTGTGGCCGAGCCGCACGACCTCGAGCCACTGCGCGTCCGGCGTGACCATGCGCCAGCTCGCCAGGTTGTCGAGCGCGGTGCCCCACAGCACGGCCTTCTTGCCGCCGGCGTTCATCGCGATGTTGCCGCCGATGCACGAGGCCTCGGCCGAGGTCGGGTCGACCGCGAACACATGGCCGGCGCGCTCGGCCGCGTCGGCGACACGCTGGGTCACGACGCCCGCCTCGGTCCAGACCGTCGGCACCGGGCGATCGAGGCCCGGCAGCGACACGAACTCGACCTCGCTCATCTGCTCGAGCTTCTCGGTGTTGATCACCGCGCTCTTCCACGTGAGCGGGATCGCGCCGCCGGTGTAGCCGGTACCACCGCCGCGCGGGATGATGGTCAGGCCCAGCTCGATGCACCCGGCCACCAGCGCGGCCATCTCGGCCTCGCTGTCCGGCGTCAGCACGACGAAGGGGTATTCGACCCGCCAGTCGGTCGCATCGGTCACGTGCGAGACGCGCGACAGGCCGTCGAACTTGATGTTGTCCTTGGCGGTGTGGCGCCCCAGGCGGCGCAGTGTGCGCCGGCGCAGCGCGGCGACCTGCTCGAAGCCGTCGGCGAAGCGCTGCACCGCCTCGCGCGCGGCGCGCAGCAGCTCGGCGACGCGGGCGTTGCGGGCGGCCGCCTCGGCATCCATCGTCGCCTCGTCCTTGTCGGCGCGGCGCTTGTCGATCTCCCCGAGGCGGTGGTGCAGCGCCTCGACCAGCAGGCGGCGGCGCTTCGGGTTGTCGAGCAGGTCGTCCTGCAGGTAGGGGTTGCGCTGGACCACCCAGATGTCGCCCAGCACCTCGTAGAGCATGCGGGCCGAGCGGCCGGTGACGCGCTCGGCGCGCAGCTGCTCGAGCCGCTCCCAGGCCGCCGAGCCGAGCAGGCGCTGGACGATCTCGCGGTCCGAGAACGAGGTGTAGTTGTAGGGTATCTCGCGCAGACGGGCGCCAACCTCGGTGGTGGCGGCGGTCGCGCGGTGCAGGGGCAGCGGGGCGTTCATCGAGACCGGCGAATCGGCAGGAACATGCCGGGAGGCTGATGCTATCGCAGTGCAGCAAGGCCACGGCCAACGCGGGCTTGCCCGCTACCATGCCTCATGACCGCGCCACCCGGCTGGCCCTACCCCTTCTGGATCGCCCACCGCGGCGCCGGCACCCTGGCGCCGGAGAACACCCTGGCCGCCTTCCGGCTGGGCCGATCGCTCGGCTGGCGCATGGCGGAGTGCGACGTGACGCTCAGCGCCGACGGCGTGGCCTTCCTGCTGCACGACGCCGATCTCGACCGCACCACCGACGGCCGGGGACCGGCCCAGCGGCAGGACTGGGCAGCGCTCGCGGCGCTCGACGCCGGCCGCTGGCACGGCCCGGCCCATGCC
>DATMJX010000214.1:0-5206 GCA_035553715.1 Methylibium sp. | reverse complement strand
CGGCTGGGCGTGCGGGTGCGGCTGCTGGCGCGCGGCGACCATGTCGGTCCGCTGAGCGACCCGGCGCTCGTCGGCCTGGCGGCACAGATCTTCAGTGCCGCGCTGCCGCTGGCCCTCCAGGCCCAGGTGTTGGGCGTCGAGCGCCACGGCGACGAGGTCGAGCTGCACTGGCGCGGTCCGCAGGGCGAGCAGCGCGAGCGCTTCGACCTGCTGCTGTGCGCGATCGGCCGCCGCCCGAACGTCGACGGCCTGGGGCTCGAGTCGCTCGGCCTGCCGCTCGACGCGCAGGGCGTGCCGCAGCACGACCCTGCCACCGGCCGCATCGCCGACACGCCGCTGTACATCGCCGGCGACGCGACCCACGAGCGCCCGCTGCTGCACGAGGCCGCCGACGAGGGCCGCATCGCCGGCGACAACGCCGGGCGCTGGCCCGGGACCGTCGCCCACCCGCGCCGCACGCCGCTGTCCATCGTGTTCAGCGAGCCGCAGATCATGCTGGCCGGCCGGCACCACCGCGAGCTGCGCGCCGCGGGGAGGCCCTTCGCCACCGGCACGGTGAGCTTCACGAACCAGGGGCGCAGCCGCGTGATCGGCCGCAACGCCGGCGCGCTGCATGTCTACGGCGATGTGCACACCCGCCGCCTGCTGGGCGCCGAGATGGTCGGCCCGGCCGCCGAGCACCTGGGCCACCTGCTCGCCTGGAGCATCGGCCATGGCGCGACCGTCGACGAGGCCCTGGACCAGCCCTATTACCACCCGGTGATCGAGGAGGGGCTGCGCAGCGCGCTGCGCGAGCTCAAGCGCGCGATCGACGCGCACGACGACGGCGAGGGCTGCCGGCCCGGCGAGTAAGAAGGGGCGGCTCAGTGCAGGCCGCGCGCGGCCGCACCACCGGCACCGAGCGCCGGCGTCTCGATCGGCCCCGGCGTGCTGCGGCGCGCGAACAGCGTGTAGACCGTCGGCACGACGAACACCGTCAGCAGCGTACCCAGCGACATGCCGCCGACGATGACCCAGCCGATCTGCTGGCGGCTCTCGGCGCCGGCGCCGCTGGCCAGCGCGAGCGGCACGGCACCGAGCACCATCGCGCCGGTGGTCATCAGGATCGGGCGCAGCCGCAGGCTGGCGGCCTCGACCACCGCCTCCAGCGTGCCCTGGCCCTGGTGGCGCAGCTGGTTGGCGAACTCGACGATCAGGATGCCGTGCTTGGTGATCAGGCCCACCAGCGTGATCAGGCCGATCTGCGAGTAGACGTTGAGCGTCCCGCCGGCGAGCTTCAGCGCCAGCAGCGCACCGACCATCGACAGCGGCACCGACAGCAGGATCACGAAGGGGTCGACGAAGCTCTCGAACTGCGCCGCCAGCACCAGGAAGATGAAGAACAGCGCCAGCACGAACACCACGCCGAGCGCGCCGCTGGAGGCCTTGTACTCGCGCGAGATGCCGTTGAGCTCGGTCTGGTAACCCGCCGGCAGCACCTTCGCCGCGGTGGCGTCCATGAACTCGAGCGCCTCGCCGAGCGCGTAACCCGGCGCGAGCGTCGCGGTGATCGTCACCGAGCGGCGCTGGTTGAAGTGGTTGAGCTCGCGCGGCGCGACGCTGGCATCGATCTTGACCAGCGCCGACAGCGGGATCATCGCCGCATTGCCGCTCGCGTCGGTGCGGCCGCGCACGTAGAGCTTCTCGATGTCCTCCGGCGTCGTGCGCCCGCTCGGGCTGGTCTGCACGATCACGTCGTACTGCTCGGCGTCGCGCTTGTAGCGCGTGACGTTGCGCCCGCCGAGCATGGTCTCGATCGTGCGCGCCACGGCGTCCACCGACACGCCGGCGTCGGCCGCGCGGTCGCGGTCGACCGAGATGTAGATCTCGGGCTTGTTCAAGCGCAGGTCGATGTCGGGCTGCACCAGCCCCGGGTTCTTCGCCATCTCGGCGAGCAGCTGCTGCGCCACCTGGGCGAGGTTCTCGTAGCGGTCCGAGCTCAGGACCACGAAGTTCAGCGGCCGCTCGCGAAAGCCCCCGCCCAGCGAGGGCGGCGTCGAGGGGAAGGCGCTGACGCCGGGCAGCGCGGCGAACTTCGGCGTCAGCTCGCGCGCGATCTCCATCATGCTGCGCGAACGCTCGCTCCAGTCGCGCCCGCGCAGCACCGCGATGCCGCGCTCGACGGTCGGGTTGCCGGCAATCACGAAGACGCGGTCGATGTCCGGGTCGGCCAGCGCCTCGCGCTCGATCTCGAGCAGGTAGCGGCGCGTGTAGTCGAGCGTCGCGCCGTCGGGGCCGCTGACGCTGGTGAAGATCACGCCGCGGTCCTCGGTCGGCGCGAGCTCGCTCTTCATGCCGCTGAACAGCACCCCGGCGGCCCCCCCGGAGGCGAGCATCACCGCGACGACGATCCAGCGCCGCGCCAGCGTCCAGCGCAGCACGCGCGTGTAGCCGCGCGTCAGCGCGTCCAGGGCCGCCTCCATGCCGCGGTCGAAGCGGCCGGGCCGGGGCTCGTGGCGCAGCAGCTTGCTGCACATCATCGGGCTGAGCGTCAGCGCGACGAAGCCGGAGACGAGCACCGCGCCGGCCAGCGTCAGCGCGAACTCGGCGAACAGCCGCCCGGTGCGCCCCGGCGTGAAGGCGATCGGTGCGAACACCGCGGCCAGCGTCAGCGTCATCGCGACCACCGCGAAACCGATCTCCTTGACGCCCTTGAGCGCCGCCTGGAAGGGCTCGAGCCCCTCCTCGATGTGACGGTAGATGTTCTCGAGCACGACGATGGCGTCGTCGACCACCAGTCCGATCGCCAGCACCAGCGCGAGCAGCGTCAGCGTGTTGATCGTGAAGCCGGCCAGCGCGATCAGCGCGAAGGCACCGATCAGGCTGACGGGAATAGTGACCAACGGGATGATCGAGGCACGCAGCGTGCGCAGGAACACGAACACCACCAGCGCGACCAGCGCGACGGCCTCGGCGATGGTCGTGAACACCGAGCGGATCGAGCGGTCGATGAAGAGGGTGTTGTCGTTGGCCACCTGCACCACGAGGCCCTCGGGCAGGTCCGCCTGGATGCGCGGAAGCACCGCGCGCACGCCCTGGGCGAGCTCGAGCGGGTTGGCGGTGGCGTTGCGGATCACGCCCATCGACACGGCCGGCTTGCCGTTGAAGCGCACGCTGCTGCGCTCGCTGGCCGCCGCCTCCTCGACGCGGGCGACGTCGCGCAGCCGCACGGTGTAGCCGGCGGCGCTCTGCCTGATGGCGATGTCGGCGAACTGCGCCGGCGTCTGCAGGTCGGTGCGCGCGGTGACGGTGAACTCGCGCTGGCGGCTCTCGATGCGCCCGGCCGGCACCTCGAGGTTCTGGCGCCGGATCGCATCCTCCACGTCCTGCACTGTCAGGCGCTGCGCGGCCAGGCGGTCGGCGTCGAGCCACACGCGCATCGAGTAGCTGCGGTCGCCGTTGATGCGCACGTCGGCGACGCCGGGCACGGTCTGCAGCCGCGGCTTGACCAGGCGCGTGAGCACGTCGGTGATCGCCAGCGGCGACAGCGTCTCGCCGCTGAAGGTCAGCCAGATCGTCGGCGAGGCATCGGCCTCGACCTTGGTGATCACCGGCTCGTCGACCGCGTCGGGTAGCCGGCCGCGCACCCGCGAGGCGCGGTCGCGCACCTCGGCGGCGGCGTTGTCCGGGTCCTTCTCGAGCTTGAAGCGCACCGTGATCTGGCTCTGCTCGGCGCGCGAGATCGAGGTGATGATGTCCACGCCCTCGATGCCGGCGATCGAGTCCTCCAGCGGCTTGGTGACCTGCGACTCGATCACCTCGGAGGACGCGCCGGTCAGCCGCGTCTCGACGGTGACGACCGGCTCGTCGATGTTCGGGTACTCGCGCAGCTGCAGCCGGCCGGCCGCCACCAGGCCGACCAGCACCAGCAGCAGCGACAGCACGGTCGCGAAGACCGGGCGGCGGATCGAGGTCTCGGACAGCTGCATCGCCGCGTCGCGGTCAGCCGGCGCCGCCGCCGCCGGCGGGACGCGGTGCGCTGCCCGGGGCGGGCGGCAGCACCGCCGCGCCGCCGAGCTCGACCACCTGCAGCGGCTGCGCGTCGGCGCGCAGCAGCCGCGCCTGGCCGGCGGTGACGACGCGCTCGCCGGCCGCCAGGCCGGAGACGATCTCGACCTGGCCGTCACGGCGCAGGCCGGTGCGCACCTCGACGCGCAGCGAGGCCGGCCCCTGCGGTCCGTCGACCACCTTGATCAGCCAGTCCTTGCCGGCCTGCGGCACGAGCGCCTCCTCGGGCACCAGCACCGCACCGGGTCGCTCGGCGAGCACGACGCGCACCCGCGCGAACATGCCCGGGCGCAGCCGCGCGTCGGCGTTGGGCACCGTCGCGCGCGCGGCGATCGCGCGGCCGTCGGCGGTGATCTGCGGCTCGAGCGCCAGCACCACGGCGCCGAAGCGCTCGCCCGGCAGCGCGTCGATCGCCACCTCGACCGGCTGGCGCGGAGCGAGCCGTGCCGCGTAGCGCTCGGGCAGGCTGAAGTCGACGTACAGGCTCGAGCTGTCCTCGAGCGCGACGATGTCGGCGCCGTCCTTCAGGTAGTCGCCGACGTTGACCGCGCGGATGCCGGCCTGGCCGTCGAAGGGCGCGACGATGCGCAGCTTCTCGAGCTGGGCGCGTGCCAGCGCGACCTGCGCCTCGGCCACGTCGACATTGGCACGCGCCTGGTCGACCACGCTCTGGGTCACGAAGTTCTGCGCCACCAGTTCCTGGTTGCGCTGCAGCGTCGTGCGCGCGATCGCGAGCTGGGCCTCGGCCTGGCTGAGCTGGGCACGCTGCAACGCATCGTCGAGCTGCACCAGCAGCTGGCCGCGCTTCACGCGCTCGCCGTCGCGAAAGCCCAGCCGCACCACGCGGCCGCTGACCTCGGGGCGCACCATCACGCCCTGGCGCGAGCGCAGGCTGCCGACCGCGGTGGTGTCGTCGCTCAGGTCCTGCGCGATCGCGCGCGCCACCTCGACCGGGACCGGCCCGGCCACCGGCGGCACCGCCGCGGCGGGCGCGGCCACCGCGTCGCCCGGCGGCAGCGCGCCGCGGTGCTGCCACCACCAGGCGCCCGCCGAGAGGACGACGAGGCCGATCGCGGCCACGCTCAGGTGCAGTCGTTTCATGCGTCGAGGGCGCGGCGCGCTTCCTGTGAGGGGCGACCGGCGCCGTGTGAAGCAATGT
>DATMJX010000213.1:0-4863 GCA_035553715.1 Methylibium sp. | reverse complement strand
TCTCCATGTACTCGGACATGTCGATGCGGATCAGGTGCTCCTCCGAGTCGAAGAGGAACCCGGCGAGCGCCTTGCACAGCTCGGTCTTGCCGACGCCGGTGGGGCCGAGGAAAAGGAAGCTGCCGGTCGGGCGGTTCGGATCGGAGAGACCGGCGCGTGAACGGCGGATCGCGTCGGCGACCGCACGGATCGCCTCGTCCTGGCCGACCACGCGCTCGTGCAGCCGGGCTTCCATCTGCAAGAGCTTCTGGCGCTCGCCCTGCATCAGCTTGGCCACCGGGATGCCGGTGGCGCGGGCCACCACCTCGGCGATCTCCTCGGCGCCGACCATGGTGCGCAGCAGCTGCGGCTTGCCGCCGGCCGCGCCGCCCTTGGCCTCCTTGGCCTGGGCGTCCTTGAGCTTCTTCTCCAGCTCGGGCAGCTTGCCGTACTGCAGCTCGGCGACCTTGTTGAAGTCGCCCTTGCGCTTGAACTCCTCGATCTGCGTGCGCACGCGATCGATCTCCTCCTTCAACTGCGCCGAGCCCTGGGCGCTGGCCTTCTCGGCCTTCCAGACCTCCTCGAGATCGGCCGCCTCGCGCTCGAGCTTGGCGATTTCCTCCTCTATGAGGCCCATGCGCTTCTGCGAGGCCTCGTCCTTTTCCTTGCGCACCGCCTCGCGCTCGATCTTCAGCTGGATCAGCCGGCGGTCGAGCTTGTCCATCGCCTCAGGCTTGGAGTCGATCTCGATCTTGATCTTGGCCGCCGCCTCGTCGATCAGGTCGATCGCCTTGTCGGGCAGGAAGCGGTCGGTGATGTAGCGATGGCTCAGCTCGGCCGCGGCGACGATCGCCGGGTCGGTGATCTCGACGCCGTGGTGGACCTCGTACTTCTCCTGCAGGCCGCGCAGGATCGCGATGGTGGCCTCCACGGTCGGCTCGCCGACCAGCACCTTCTGGAAGCGGCGCTCCAGCGCGGCGTCCTTCTCGACGTACTTGCGGTACTCGTCCAGCGTGGTTGCGCCGATGCAGTGCAGCTCGCCGCGCGCCAGCGCCGGCTTGAGCATGTTGCCGGCGTCGATCGCGCCCTCGGCCTTGCCGGCGCCGACCATGGTGTGGATCTCGTCGATGAAGACGATGGTCTGGCCTTCGTCGGCGGCCAGCTCCTTGAGCACGTTCTTCAGCCGCTCCTCGAACTCGCCGCGGAACTTGGCGCCCGCCAGCAGCAGCGCCATGTCGAGCACCAGCACGCGCTTGCCCTTGAGCGACTCGGGCACCTCGCCGGCGACGATGCGCTGCGCCAGCCCCTCGACGATCGCGGTCTTGCCGACGCCGGGCTCGCCGATGAGCACCGGGTTGTTCTTGCTGCGCCGCTGCAGCACCTGGATCGCGCGGCGGATCTCGTCGTCGCGGCCGATCACCGGGTCGAGCTTGCCCTGGCGGGCGCGCTCGGTGAGGTCCAGCGTGTACTTCTTCAGCGCCTCGCGGGCGCCCTCGGCCTCGGCCGAATCGACCTTCTGGCCGCCGCGCACCGCGTCGACCGCGCTCTCCAGTGCCTTGCGTGTCAGGCCGTGCTTGCGCGCCAGCTCGCCCGTGCTGCCCTTGTGGTCGGCCAGCGCCAGCAGGAAGAGCTCGGAAGCGATGAACTGGTCACCGCGCTTGATCGATTCCTTCTCGGCCGCCTGCAGCAGCGCCACGGTGTCGCGCCCGGCCTGCACCGCCTCGCCCCCCTGCACCTGCGGCAGCTTGGCCAGCTCGGCCTCGAGCGCCGTCTGCAGCGCGGTGACGTTGACGCCGGCGCGCGCCAGCAGCGGCTTCGGGCCGTCGGTCTGCGCCAGCATCGCGAGCAGCAGGTGAGCCGGCTCGATGTAGGGATTGTCGCGGCCCAGCGCGAGGGTCTGGGCCTCGGACAGGGCATCCTGGAATTTGGTCGTGAGTTTGTCGAGTCGCATGGCGAAATCTCCGGTCTGCGGGGGAGATGGCCTCGCAGCCTGACATTTCAAGCCACCAGCGGCTTGACCTGGCGCAAGAACCGTCTCAGCGGCCGCCGAGCAGCGGCTGGACCAGCGCCCAGCCCAGACCGGCGCAGGCCAGCGAGCCCAGCACATGGGCCAGCGTGTGGCCAACCGCCAGGCCCCAGGCGCCGCGCTGCAGCAGCGCCAGCGACTCGGCCGAGAAGGCCGAGAAGGTCGTGAAGCCGCCCAGCAGCCCCGTCACCAGCAGGAGCTGCAGCAGCGGGTCGGGCCGCTGCGCGAACCAGGCCGCCGCGGCGCCGATCGCCAGCCCGCCGGCGGCGTTGACCGCCAGCGTGCCGAGCGCAAAGACACCCCACAGCGGGTTGAGCCAGACTCCCACCAGCCAGCGCAGCAGGCCGCCGGCGGCGGCGCCAGCGGCCACGCACAGCGCCTGCGAGATCATGACGCCCCCTCGTCCGGCGGGTACGCCGGTCGATCCCCCGAGGGGATGCGGGCCAGCTTGGGAGCGGCCCGGCGCTCGGCCCGTTTCACGCTCACGCGTTGCCCGCCTCGATGCCCCAGCGCTTGAGCGCCGCGTCGTCGGTGCTGCGCGCGTCGACCCAGCGCGCGCCCTCGGGCGTGTGTTCCTTCTTCCAGAACGGCGCCTGGGTCTTCAGATAGTCCATCAGGAATTCGCAGGCCTGGAAGGCCTGGCCGCGGTGGGCCGAGCTGACGGCCACCATGACGATCTGGTCACCGACGTCGAGCGGGCCGACCCGGTGGATCACCCGTGCGGCGCGAATGTCGAAGCGCTGCAGCGCCACGTCGATCATCGCCTCGATCGCGCGCTCGGTCATGCCGGGGTAGTGCTCGAGCTCCATGCGGCTGACGCCCGCGCCGTCGTTGCGGTCGCGCACCGTGCCGATGAAGCTGGCGACCGCGCCGACGCCGCCGTCGGCGGCCCGCAGCGCCGCCACTTCGGCACTGAGGTCGAAGTCAGCGGTCTGGATCGACACGCGCGCCATGCTCAGCCTCCGGTCACCGGCGGGAAGAAGGCCACCTCGGCGCCCTCGCTCACCGTCGCGGCCTCGTCGGCCATCACCTGGTTCAGTGCCGCGCGCAGCGTGCGCCCGCGCCCCAGCGCCTCGGCATGCGAGCCGCCGCGCGCGATCAGCGCATCGCGCAGCGCGCCGACCGTGGCGCCGGCGCCCAGCTCGACGGTTTCGCCGGGCCCGAGGGCCTCGCGCAACGAGGCGAAATAGCGCACTTGAAGCTTCATGACATCCACTCGGAGAACGGGATGAAGCGTACCGCGTCGCCGCGCGCGATCGCCTGGCCCGGCGGGTTGTCCACGAGACCGTCGGCCCAGACCGCCGAGGTCAGCACGCCGGAGCTCTGGTTCGGGAACAGCTCGAGGCCGCCAGTGGCATTGCGGCGCGCCCGCAGGAACTCGCGCCGGGCGTCGGCCTTGGGCCAGTCGAAGTCGGCGCGCAGTGCCAGCGCCGTCGGCTCCACCGCCGGCATGCCCTGCAGCGCGCGCAGCACCGGCTGCACCGCCAGCAGGAAGGTCACGAAGCTCGACACCGGGTTGCCTGGCAGACCGATCAGCAAGGCCTCGCCGCCCGCCCCGCGCCGCACGGCGCCGAAAGCCAGCGGCTTGCCAGGCTTGATCGCGATCTGCCAGAGGTCCAGTCGGCCCTCGGCCTGGGCGGCGGGCTTCAGGTGATCTTCCTCGCCGACCGAGACGCCGCCGGAAGTGAGGATCAGGTCGTGGCCGGCCGCGGCGCTGCGCAGCGCCTCGCGCGTCGCGTCGAACCGGTCGGGCACGATGCCGAGGTCGCTGACCTCGCAGCCGGCCGCCTGCAGCAGCGCGCGCAGCGTGTAGCGGTTGGAGTTGTAGATCGCGCCGGGCTTCAAGGGCTCGCCGGGCATCACCAGCTCGTCGCCGGTCGAGAACAGCGCGACGCGCGGGCGGCGCACGACCGTCAGCGCGGCCGCGCCGACCGAGGCCGCAAGACCGAGCGCCTGCGGCGTCAGCCGCGTGCCGCGCGGCAGCACGACGCTGTCGGCGCGCACGTCCTCGCCGCGGCGGCGGATCCACTGCCCGGGCGCCGGCACCGCATCGATGCGCACGGCGCCGTCGAGCGCCGTGCACTGCTCCTGCGGCAGCACCGCGTCGGCGCCCTCGGGCAGCGGCGCACCGGTGAAGATGCGCGCCGCGCTGCCGGGCGCGAGCACCGCGCCGACCTGGCCGGCGGCGATGCGCTGGCTGACCGGCAGCACGCTGCCGGCGACGGGCACGTCGGCGACGCGCAGTGCGTAGCCGTCCATCGAGCTGTTGTCGTGCGGGGGCACGTCGAGCTGCGAGGCGACGTCGGCCGCCAGCACGCGGCCGAGCGCGTCGAAGGTCGAGACCGTCTCGGTCTCAGCCAGCGCGGTCGTGCCGGCGAGCAGGCGCTCCAGCGCCTGCGGCAGGCTCAGCATAGGCGGCTTCGTTGTCGGCATCGTCATAGGGGCAGCGGTAGGCGTGGCGGTCGGCGTGGGCGAGCAGCCACGCGGTCACCGCATCGGCGTCGTTGAGATCGAGCACCGGCAGCGCGGTCGGCACCGGCAGCGCCTCGGGGCTGTCGGTCGCGATCGCGACGACGAACGGGTCCTGCGGGTACTTGACGCGCTGGCCGGTGCTGGCGCGCCAGATCTCGATCTTGGGCAGGTCGGAGCGCTTGAAGCCCTCGACCAACACCCACTCGGGGTCGGACAGCTCGGCGATCAGCTGGTGGACGTTGGGGGCGTTCTCGGCGTCGTATTCGCGGATCTTCGCGAGCCGGTGGTTCGAGGCGATCAGCACCTCGCAGGCGCCGGCGGCACGGTGGCGGTGCGAGTCCTTGCCCGGCTGGTCGATGTCGAAGCTGTGATGAGCATGCTTGATC
>DATMJX010000212.1:0-7554 GCA_035553715.1 Methylibium sp. | reverse complement strand
GCCCTCCCCGGCTCATGCACCGGCAGTCTCCTACCGCCCGCAGCGGGCGTCTGTCAGACATTTTCTATGCCGGCTTGCCGGTGCACGACGATGCCCTGGCCCGCTTGCGACGCACTGACGCCGCCGCAGGGCGATCGCCGCGGTCTGCTGGCGCTCAGGCCTGGATCAGCCCCCAGCGCAAGGCCACCAGCGTCAGCTCGCTCTGGTTGCTCGCATTGAGCTTCTGCTTGATGTGGTACAGGTGCGTGCCCACCGTGCTCTGCGAGAGCTTGAGGGTTTCGGCGATCTGCGCCACCGTCGCGCCACGCGCGAGCTGGATGAAGACCGAGAACTCGCGCTCGCTGAGCAAGTCGGCCGGGTTCGACTCGCCCTCGAGCTGGGCGACCGCGAGGCGCTGCGCGGTCTGCGCGTCGACGTAGCGCTCGCCGCGCGCGACCGCGCTGACCGCCGCGATCAGCGCCTCGGGCGCACTGCGCTTGGCCAGGTAGCCGAGCGCGCCGGCGCGCAGCACGCGCTGCGGGTGGGCGGTGTCCTCATGGGCCGACAGGATCAGCACCTTCAGCTTCGGGTCCTGGGCGAGCAGGCGGCGCACCGCCTCGAGCCCGCCCATGCCGGGCATCGACAGGTCCATCACGACTACATCGGGCTTGATCTTGGGCACCTGCTGGCAGGCCTCCTCGCCGGTCTGCGCCTCGGCGACGACCTCGATCTCGGCATTGCCCAGCAGCATGCGAAAGCCCATGCGCACCAGCGCATGGTCGTCGACCAGCATCACACGGATCATCGCCGGCCCTCCTCGGCTTCGCCGCCGCCGGGCACCCAGACCTGCAGGCGCGCGCCGCGCGGCGGCTCGTTGGCGATGCTCGCACGACCGCCGAGCGCCTGCACGCGCTCGTCGAGCCAGCGCAGGCCGTAGTGGTCGCCGTCCGCGCTGGCGCGCTCGCGCCAGCCCTCGCTCAGGCCCTCGCCGTCGTCGCGCACATCGAGCGCGGCGCCGCCGTCGGCGGCGTGCAGGCCCAGCACGATGCGGCCGGCCTTGCCGTGGCGCAGCGCATTGGTGATGCCCTCCTGCGCCGCGCGGTACAGCGCCAGCGCAGCCTCGTTGCCGAGCTCGACGCCAGCCACGTCGACCGCCATCTCGAGCTGCAGCTGCGGCTGGCTGAGGCGGGTCCGTTCGGCCAGGTCGCGCAGCGCGTCGGCCAGGCCGAAGGCGTCGAGCACCAGCGGCGCGAGCCGCGGGATCAGCCCGTGCATCGCGTCGTACAGCCGCGAGCTCTCGTCGGCGATCACCTTCGCGGCCTGCTCGGCCTGCGGATCGCTCTGCGCGGTGCGCTGCGCGACCGACAGCGCCAGGCTGCGGATCGCGGTGACCGACTGGCCGAGCTCGTCGTGCAACTCGCGGGCGATCAGCTTGCGCTCCTGCTCGAGGTGGCGGTCGATCCAGCGCGCTAGGTCGCGGCGGTCCGACAGCTCGCTCTCGGCACGCGAGGCGCGGCGCTCGGCCTCGATGCGCTCGGCCAGGCCCGCGGCCATGCGGTTGAAGGCCGCGCCGATCGCACCGGCCTCGCGGCCCGGCAGCGGCAGCAGCCGCACGTCCAGGTGGCCGGCCTCGATGCGCCCGAGCGCCTCGACGATCTGGCCGAAGGGCTTGACGGTGCGCCCGACGACCCAGTAGACGACGGCGTTGACCGCCACCAGCAGCGCCAGCGCCATCAGTGCCATGGCACTGAACTGGTCCCAGGCATCGACCGCCGCGCGCGAGGCGTCGGCCTGCACCACCAGCTTGCCGTCGGGGAACTCGATCGACTGGATCGAGGGCGTTGGCAGGATCAGGCGCGCGAACCACTCGGGCGCATCGCGCCCGGTCTTGTAGGGCGAGGGCGGCGAGCGGTAGAGCTCGGCGCCCTCGGCATCGAGCAGGCGGATGTCGTTGGCGCGCACCCGGCCGAGCCCCTGCAGGTAGGCGCGCAAAGCCTCGGTGCCCTGCGAGGCCTGCAGGTAGACGGTGCGGTTGAGCAGCTGGTGGGCCACGCGGTTGGCCGCGACCACCTCCTCGCGGACCGAGTCGCGCACATTGCGGATGTGCAGCGCGAACACGGTCAGCACGAACAGCGTGACCAGCACGCCGACGAGCAGGTGGATCTTCAGGCGCAGGCTCATGGCGCGCGATGGTATCGGGGGCCGACTTCCGCGCCCCGGCTTCGTCGCGGCCCGGCCGCGTTTCATGAATTTCATGAGGCGCGATTCATGCGGGCCGGGCTGGCCGGCCAGCAACCACGCCTCGATGATCGAGCCCAAGCTGAAGACCGGAGCCCCTGGAATTCGCTTCACGGCCCGTTCGCGGTGCCGTGTCCCCCACCCCTCAAGAAGGAGACCTCATGGCCTGGCAAAAACCCCAAGCGACCGATCTGCGTTACGGCTTCGAGATCACGATGTACATCTCGAACCGCTGATCGACGCGGTGCCGGCGGCCTCACGCCGCCGGCAGGGAAAAAGCCCGCCCTTGCGCGGGCTTTTTCTTGGGCCGTGCGCAAGCTCGCGCGACTGGCGCTCACGCAGATCGCCGCCGCGCCCCCCGTCGGCTGAACGCGCGGCCGCGATAATCGCGGCATGCGCATCCTCCGCGGCCTGAGCCAGCCCGGCCCGCCCGCCGCGGTCACGGTCGGCAATTTCGACGGCGTCCACCGCGGCCACCAGGCCATGCTGGCGCTGCTGGTCAACGAAGCCTCGCACCGCGGCCTGGTACCGACGGTGCTGACCTTCGAGCCGCATCCACGCGACTTCTTCGCCCGGCTCGCCGGTCGCCCGGAGCAGGCGCCGGCGCGCATCGCGACGCTGCGCGACAAGCTCGGCGAGCTGCAGCGCTGCGGCGTCGGCCAAGTCGTCATCGCGCCCTTCGACCGCCGCTTCGCCAGCCAGCCGCCGCAGGCTTTCATCGACGACGTGCTGCTCGGCGCGCTGAACGCGCGCTACGTGCTGGTCGGCGACGACTTCCGCTTCGGCAGCAAGCGCGCCGGCGACTACGCGATGCTCGACGCCGCCGGCGACGCCCAGGGCTTCGACGTCGCACGCATGATGAGCTACGAGGTGCATGGCCTGCGCGTGTCCAGCTCGGCGGTGCGCGAGGCGCTGGCCGCGGGCGACATGGCGCTGGTGGCGCGGCTGCTCGGCCGTCCCTACAGCATCAGCGGCCATGTCGTGCACGGCCGCAAGCTCGGCCGCACGCTGGCGGCCGGCTCGGCCGGCGACGACGGCTACCGCACGCTGAACCTGCGCTTCCCGCACCGGCACCCTGCGGCGCGGGGCATCTTCGTCGTGCGCACCCACGGGCTGGCGGCGGTGCCGCTGGACGGCGTCGCCAGCCTGGGCGTGCGGCCGACCATCGAGGACGCCGGCCGGGTGCTGCTCGAGGTGCACTGCCTGGACTGGCCGTCGGCCCTCGGCGCCGAGGGGGGCTACGGTAAACTCGTGCGCGTGGAACTGCTGCACAAGCTGCGCGACGAAGCCCGCTACGACGGGCTCGAGGCCCTGGCCGCCGCGATCGCGCAGGACGAGGCCGACGCCCGCCGCTGGCTCGCCGCCGCGCATGCCGCCCAGGGCCGCCAGACCACCCGCGACCGAATTTGACGCGCCGCCGTCCCCGCTGCCGGGGATGACTGCCTGCCGTCGCACCGCCGGTGCCCGGCGATCCGCGCCCGTACCCCGACTGCCGCCGCCATGACCGACTCCACCCCGCCCGCGCCGACCGACTACCGCTCGACGCTGAACCTGCCCGACACGCCCTTCCCGATGCGCGGCGACCTGCCCAAGCGCGAGCCGGGCTGGGTCCGGCAGTGGAACGAGGAAGGCCTGTACCAGCGTCTGCGCGACGCGCGCTGCGGCCGCCCGCGCTTCGTGCTGCACGACGGCCCGCCCTACGCGAACGGCGCGCTGCACATCGGCCACGCGGTCAACAAGGTGCTCAAGGACATGGTGGTCAAGTCCAAGCAGCTGGCCGGCTACGACGCGCTCTACGTGCCCGGCTGGGACTGCCACGGCCTGCCGATCGAGAACCAGATCGAGAAGACCTTCGGCCGCAACCTCGGCCGTGACGAGGTGCAGGCCAAGAGCCGCGCCTACGCGGGCGAGCAGGTCGCGCTGCAGAAGGCTGACTTCAAGCGCCTGGGCGTGCTGGGCGACTGGGAGCGCCCCTACCGCACGATGGACCCGCTCAACGAGGCCGGCGAGATCCGCGTGCTCAAGCGCCTGATGGAGCGCGGCTTCGTCTACCGCGGCAGCAAGCCGGTGTACTGGTGCTTCGACTGCGGCAGTTCGCTGGCGGAGTTCGAGATCGAGTACGCCGACAAGGCCTCGCCGACGGTGGACGTGGCCTTCCTCGCGGCCGAGCCCGAGACGCTGGCGGCCGCCTTCGGCCTGCCGGCGCTCGCGAAGGACGCGTTCGCGGTGATCTGGACCACGACGCCGTGGACGCTGCCCGCGAACCAGGCGCTGAACCTGAACCCCGAGCTCGAGTACGCGCTGGTCGACACGCCGCGCGGGCTGATGCTGGTGGCCGCGGCGCTGGTCGAGCAATGCCTGGCGCGCTGGGGCCTCGAGGGCGCGGTCGTCGCGACGACCGCCGGCAAGGCGCTGGCCGGCCTGAACTTCCACCACCCGCTCGCCCACGTGGAGCCGGGCTACGCGCGTCTGAGCCCGGTCTACCTGGCCGACTACGCGACCGCCGAGGACGGCACCGGCATCGTCCATGCAGCGCCGGCCTACGGCGTCGACGACTTCAATTCCTGTCTCGCGCACGGCCTGCGCCACGACCAGATCCGCAACCCGGTGCAGGGCAACGGCGTCTACGAGGCCGCGCTGCCGCTGTTCGGCGGGCAGTTCATCTGGAAGGCCAACCCGGTCATCGTCGAGGCGCTGCAGAACGCCCACCGCCTGCTCGCGACGTCGAAGCTGGATCACAGCTACCCGCACTGCTGGCGGCACAAGTCACCGGTGATCTACCGCGCCGCCGCGCAGTGGTTCGTGCGCATGGACGAGGGCGTCGGCGTGTTCGCGCAGGAGCGACCCGCGAAGACGCTGCGCCAGACTGCGCTCGAGGCGATCGACGCGACCGCCTTCTACCCCGAGACCGGCCGCGCGCGGCTGCGCGACATGATCGCCAACCGCCCCGACTGGTGCATCAGCCGCCAGCGCAACTGGGGCGTGCCGCTGCCCTTCTTCCTGCACAAGGTGAGCGGCGAGCTGCATCCCGACACGCTGGCGCTGATGGACCGCGCGGCGGTGCTGGTCGAGCTCGGCGGCATCGAGGCCTGGTCGCGGCTCGACGCCACGGACTGGCTGGGCCCGGACGCCGAGCACTACGCCAAGAGCACCGACATCCTCGACGTCTGGTTCGACTCGGGCTCGACCTTCTCGCACGTGCTCAAGGGCAGCCACGCCGGCGCCGGCCGCGAGGACGGCGGCCCCGAGGCCGACCTCTACCTCGAAGGCCACGACCAGCACCGCGGCTGGTTCCACAGCTCGCTGCTGATCGCCTGCGCGCTGGAAGGCCGCGCGCCCTACCGCGGCCTGCTGACGCACGGCTTCGCGACCGACGGCCAGGGCCGCAAGATGAGCAAGAGCCTGGGCAACGTCGTGCAGCCGCAGACGGTCAGCGACAAGCTCGGCGCCGAGATCCTGCGCCTGTGGGTCGCGAGCACCGACTACTCGGGCGACCTGAACATCGACGACAAGATCCTCGCGCGCGTCGTCGACGCCTACCGCCGCATCCGCAACACGCTGCGCTTCCTGCTCGCCAACACCTCGGACTTCGACCCCGCCACCGACGCGGTTCCCGAGGCCGAGCTGCTGGAGATCGACCGCTGGGCGCTGGCGCGCACCGCCGAGCTGCAGGCCGAGCTGCTGGCGCATTACACGGTGTTCGAGTTCCACCCCGTGGTCGCGAAGCTGCAGGTCTTCTGCAGCGAGGACCTGGGTGCCTTCTACCTCGACGTGCTGAAGGACCGGCTCTACACCACCGCGCCGAAGTCGCTCGCGCGGCGCAGCGCGCAGACCGCGCTGCACCAGATCACCCACGCGATGCTGCGCTGGATGGCGCCCTTCCTGAGCTTCACCGCCGAGGAGGCCTGGCCGATCTTTGCGCCGGGCGCCTCGGTCTCGATCTTCACCGAGACCTTCGCCGACTTCCCCGCGCCCGACGCCGCGCTGCTGGCCAAGTGGGCGCGCCTCCGCGCGATCCGCGAGGCGGTCAACAAGGAGATCGAGGCGGTGCGCAGCAGCGGCGCGGTCGGCGCCTCGCTGCAGGCCACGGTGACGCTCGGCGCCGACGCCGACGACCGCGCGCTGCTGGCCACGCTGGGCGAGGACCTGCGCTTCGTGCTGATCACCTCGGCCGCGCAGCTGCGCGAGGCCGAGGCGCTGAGCGTGACGGTGGCGCCGAGCGGCGACGCGAAATGCGAGCGCTGCTGGCACTACCGCGCCGATGTCGGCCACGATGCCGCGCACCCGACGATCTGCGGGCGCTGCACCAGCAACCTCTACGGCGCCGGCGAGACGCGGCGCGTCGCCTGAGGCCATGGCCAAGAAATCCGCTGCCGGCCGGGCCGGCCTGGGCACCTGGCTGGCGATCGCGGCGATCGTGGTCGTGCTCGACCAGTTCACCAAGACGCTGATCCTCGGCTATTTCAGCCACGGCGACGCGCGCCCGGTCACCGCCTTCTTCAACGTCGTGCGCGTGCACAACAGCGGCGCGGCCTTCAGCTTCCTGGCCGGTGCCGGCGGCTGGCAGCGCTGGTTCTTCGTCGCGCTGGCCATCGGCGTGTCGGGCTTCATCGTCTGGATGCTGCGCAGCCAGGGCCACCAGAAGCTGTTCGCCTGGGCGCTGACGCTGATCCTCGGCGGCGCGGTGGGCAACGTCGTCGACCGGCTGCTGCACGGCTACGTGGTCGACTTCCTCGACTTCCACTGGGCCGGCCGTCATTTCCCCGCCTTCAACCTCGCCGACAGCGCGATCACGCTCGGGGCAGCCCTGCTGATCCTCGACGAACTGCGCCGCGTGCGCCGGGGTTGAGCGCGCGCAAAAGCCGCACCTGTGCGCTTTTCACGGCGGCTTACCGGCGCTTACTGACGCGCCGGCCCGGCCCTCCGCACACTGGCGTCGTTACATGTTCCCGTCCGGAGTCCCGATGCGCGTCCTCGCCCCCGCCCCGCTGTCCCTGGCGCTTGTGCTGCTGCTCGGCGGCCTGTCCACCGCCCAGGCCACCCACATCGGCGAGGCGCTCGAGAGCGACCAGCAGACCGTCACCGACACCGACCAGCTGCTCGGCGCGCTGCGCCAGTGGCAGCAGGCCCCGGCCACGGCGCGCGCCGCGCGTGCGGCGGCGCTCGAACGACTGGCCGCGCTGCGGCGCGAGCGCCTGCTCGCGCTGATGGCCAAGAACCCGGAACTCGCCGCGCTGCGCCTGCTGCCGGCGCCGCTGCGCGAGCAGTTCCCGGCCAGCGCGCGCGCGCTGGCCGGGAACTGCTCGCGCAGCGGCGCCGGCAGCAGGCGCAGCGCGG
>DATMJX010000211.1:0-3170 GCA_035553715.1 Methylibium sp. | reverse complement strand
ATGGAGGTCGTGCTCGAGCCCGGCGAGACGATGTTCCTGCCGCTGGGCTGGTGGCACCAAGTGGCCGCGCTGGAGCTCAGCCTGTCCTTCTCGTACTCGAACCTGGCCTTCCCGAACAGCTACGGCTACGACAACCCGTTGCTGCGCGACTGGTGAGCCCGGCGCCGGTGGTGCCGGCGTACACGATCCCTCGCGCCACGCCGCCGGGCGCGCCCGTCGTTCAGGCAGGCTTCTCGGCGACGATCTCGACCGGCGCGATGAGCTGGCGTGAGATGTTGTCGATCATGTTCTTCACCTTCGTCGGCGCCGAGCTGCCCATGAGGAGGTGCAGGCCCAGCGGCGGCGGGCCCTCGGCGCCCGTGACCTTGGCCTGGAGCTGCGCAAAGAAATCGAGTGCAAAGTCGCGCCGGTTCCGCTCCGCCGTGATGGCGAACCCGGAACGCTCGAGCGCGGCCTTGTAGGCTGCCACCGGGGCCACCGCGCTCCCCTGCGGCGCCGTGGCCCAGGGCACCGGGAACGTGAGATCGCCGTCGCCGACGCGCATCACGTCGTAGATCCCCAGCTTGGCCCCCGGCCGCAGCACGCGGAAGAGCTCGGCGATCAAGCGATCCTTGTCGGCGATGTTCATGCCGACATGCAGCATGTAGGCCCGGTCGAACGTCCCATCGGGGTGACGCAGCGCGGTGGCGTCGCCGATCTCGAGGGCAATCCGCCTGCTCAGCCCGACCCAGGCGCACAGCACGTTGCCGGTGTCCACGTACTCCCGGGTCAGGTCCACCCCGGTCACCCGGCAGCCGTAGGTGTGGGCCGCGAACCGGCTGGCCCCGCCGAGCCCGCAGCCCACGTCCAGCACGTGATCGGCGGCACCGATGTCGAGCTGGTCCAGGAAGCTGCGCGTGGCCGCTCGACCGCCGATGTGGAATTCGTCCACCGGCGCCAGCTCGTCGAGGCTGACGCTCGCGGCGGTCTTGCCCAGTGTCGCGAGGCCGGCCTCGATGGCCCCGAGAAGCCCGCCGTGCGTGTAATGGTCCGCCACCAGGGTCTGGTCTGGCATCGCTGCACTCCTTCTGCGTGGACGGCGCCGCCTCAGCTCTTTTGCACGGCGCTAATCATCGGCCGGGTCCAGCCCCGGGAACAGCACCTCGGTGTAGCCGAAGCGCGTGAAGTCGCGCACCCGCATCGGGTAGAGCACGCCGTCGAGATGATCGCACTCGTGCTGCACGACACGGGCGTGGAAGCCCTCGGCCTCGCGCTCGATCGGTCGGCCCTGCGGGTCAAAGCCGGCGTAGCGGATTCGCGCGGGGCGCGGCACGACGCCACGCAATCCCGGCACGGACAGGCAGCCTTCCCAGCCCTCCTCGATCGCCTCGTCCAGCGGCGTGATCACCGGGTTGAGCAGCACCGTGCGCGGCACGGGCGGGGCGTCGGGGTAGCGCTCGCTGCGGCTGAAGCCGAAGATCACGACGCGCAGGTCCACGCCGATCTGCGGCGCCGCCAGCCCGGCGCCGTTGGCCGCTTCCATGGTGTCGAGCAGGTCGGCGATCAGCGCGTGCAGTTCGGGCGTGTCGAAGGCGCTGACCGGCTGCGCGACGCGCAGCAGGCGGGGGTCCCCCATCTTCAGGATCTCTCGGATGGCCATGGCGTCAGCCTAGCAGAGCACGGCCGGGCGCCTCACGCCGGCGCCAGCGGCAGGTCCAGCGTCACGCAGGTGCCTTGCCCGGGCCGGCTTTCGACCGCGATCGTCCCGCCCATCGCCTCCACGAGCTGCTTGACGACGACCAGCCCAAGCCCGGTGCCAGGGATGCTGCTGCGCTCGCGGCCGAGCCGGTTGAAGGGCTGGAACAGCTGCTCCTGCTGCGCGGCGTCGATGCCGATGCCGGTGTCGCAGATCTCGAGCCGCACGCCACGGCCGTCGCGCGCCTGGGCGTCGATGCGGACCTCGCCGCACGGCCGGTTGTACTTGATCGCGTTGCTCAGCAGGTTGGTCAGCACCTGCCGCAGGCGCTGCACGTCGCCGCGCCAGGCGGTGCGCGCCGGCATCGCCTCGACCTTGACCTGCACCTGCTGCGCGTCGGCCGTGGCCTTGAGCTCCTGCTCGCAGTCGCGCACCAGCCGGTCCAGCTCGAAGCGCTGCTCGTCGAGCTTGAGCCCGCCCGCCTCGATGCGCGAGACGTCGAGCACGTCATCGACAAGCTTCAGCAGGTGGCGCCCCGAGCTCTCGATGTGCGAGACCCAGGTCGCGTGGCGCGGCGAGAGCGCAGCAGCATCGGCCTTGAGCAGCTGGCCGAAGCCCAGCACGCCGTTCAGCGGTGTGCGCAGCTCGTGGCTGACGCGCGAGAGGAACTCGCTCTTGGCCTTGCTGGCCAGTTCGGCCGCTTCACGAGCCCGCTCGACGCCCTGCAGGCGCAGGCGTTCGGCCGTCTCGGCCTCGAGCTGGCGCGTGCGCTCGGCGACCCGGTGCTCGAGCTCGCGGTTGAGATCGTCGAGCCGCTGTTCAGCGGCGCGCCGCTCACGGACCTCGGCCTCGAGCCGCAGGACCAGCGCCTCGAGATCGGCATGGCTGGGCAGCTTGAGCGCCTTCGGGATCAGCGGCCACAGCAGCAAGGCCGTGACGATGGACACCCCCGCGGTCACGGCCTTCGTGCCGGCCTGCAGCCAGTAGTCGGGCTGCCAGATCACGAGGATGTCGACCAGGTGCGTCGTGCCGCAGCAGAAGATGAAGGCCGAGAACAGCACGAAGATCCAGTTGAAGTGCAGGTCCTTGCGGCGCCGCACGAACACCAGCAGGGCGATCGGGATCGAGTAGTAGGCCGCCGCGGTCACCGCGTCGGCCGCCACCATCGTGCTCAGGAGCCCGGGGCTCCACTGGAAGCAATAGCCATGGGGCAGGAAGCCCTCGGCCGCCAACAACTCCAGGAGTGCCTTGTCCATCCGCAGTGCCTCCCCGCTGGTGATGAACCCGCTCCGCCGAACCACCCTGTCGGGCACGGGTCACCGAGCAAGGCTAGTGCAAAGCCCGTACCCCCGCACCCCCAAAACCCGGCTTTTACACGCCGCCCCACCCGTCGGCCGGCGGTTCAGGCCAGCAGGGCGCGCAGCCCGTCCTCGTCGAGCACCGCCACGCCGAGCTCCTGCGCCTTGGCGAGCTTGCTGCCGGCCTCGGCGCCGGC
>DATMJX010000210.1:0-8803 GCA_035553715.1 Methylibium sp. | reverse complement strand
TTCGACGCCTGGTCGCGCGACCGCCTCGACCTGCTCGAGGCGGCGCTGGAACGCTGGGTGCCGGCGCTCGCGCCGGCCGGCCTGGGCGACGCCATGCGCTACGGCGTGCTCGACGGCGGCAAGCGCCTGCGCCCGTTGCTGGTGCTGTCGGCGGCCGAGGCCGTCGGTGCGACCGACAGCGAGGCCGCCCTGCGCGCCGCCTGCTCGGTGGAGCTGATCCACGCCTACTCGCTGATCCACGACGACATGCCCTGCATGGACGACGACGTGCTGCGCCGTGGCAAGCCGACCGTGCACGTGCAGTTCGGCCAGGCGCTTGCGATGCTGGCCGGTGATGCGATGCAGGCCCTGGCCTTCGAGGTGCTGACGCCCGATGAGACGCTGGTGCCTGCGGCGCTGCAGGCGCGCCTGTGCGCGCTGCTCGCGCGCGCCGCCGGGCAGGACGGCATGGCCGGCGGGCAGGCGATCGACCTGGCGAGCGTCGGCATCGCGCTGGACGAGCGCTCGCTGCGCGACATGCATCGCCGCAAGACCGGTGCGCTGCTGCAGGCCAGCGTGATGATGGGCGCGGCCTGCGCCGAGATCAGCCCTGCAGCGCGCCAGGCCCTCGGGGACTACGGCGCGGCGCTCGGGCTGGCTTTCCAGGTCATCGACGACGTGCTCGACGTGACCCAGGCCTCCGGCACGCTCGGCAAGACCGCTGGCAAGGACCAGGACAACAACAAGCCGACCTACGTGACCGTGCTCGGTCTCGGCGCCGCGCAGCGGCATGCGCTGGCGCTGCGTGACGAGGCGCAGGCTGCGCTGGCGCGCAGCGGCCTGTCGGATGCGGCCTGGCTCGCGATGCTGGCCGACAAGGTGGTCGAGCGCGACAGCTGAGCGCCGAGCGCTCACAATCGAGGCCCATGAGCGTCAACGCCCTGCTGCACACGATCGACTCGCCGGCGGACCTGCGCCGCCTGACGCGCGCCGAGCTGCAGCAGCTCGCGGGCGAGTTGCGCGACCACGTGCTGACCAGCGTGTCGGCCACCGGCGGCCACCTGTCGAGCAATCTCGGCACGGTCGAGCTGACGATCGCGCTGCACTATGTCTTCGACACGCCGAACGACCGCATCGTCTGGGACGTCGGCCACCAGACCTACCCGCACAAGATCCTGACCGGCCGGCGCGACCGCATGGCCGGGCTGCGCCAGCTCGGCGGCATCAGCGGCTTCCCGCGCCGCGACGAGAGCGAGTACGACACCTTCGGCACGGCCCACAGCTCGACCTCGATCTCCGCGGCGCTCGGCATGGCGCTGGCCAGCAAGATCAAGGGTGAGGAGCGCCGCTGCGTCGCGGTGATCGGCGACGGCGCGATGACCGCCGGCATGGCCTTCGAGGCCTTGAACAACGGCGGCGTTGCCGGCGCCGACCTGCTGGTGGTGCTCAACGACAACGACATGTCGATCTCGCCGCCCGTCGGCGCGCTCAACCGCTACCTGGCGCGGCTGATGAGCGGCAAGTTCTACGCCGCTGCGCGCGAGGGCGCCAAGACGGTGCTGAAGAACGCGCCGCCGCTGCTCGAGCTGGCGCGCCGCCTGGAGGAGCACGCCAAGGGCATGGTCGTGCCGGGCACGATCTTCGAGGAGTTTGGCTTCAACTACGTCGGCCCGATCGACGGCCACGACCTCGACTCGCTGATCCCGACGCTGGAGAACCTGCGCGACAAGCGCGGGCCGCAGTTCCTGCACGTGGTCACGAAGAAGGGCTACGGCTACAAGCTGGCCGAGGCCGATCCGGTCAAGTACCACGGCCCGAGCCCCTTCAACCCGGCCGAGGGCCTGAAGAAGGCCGCACCGGGCAAGACGACCTTCACCCAGGTGTTCGGCCGCTGGCTGTGCGACATGGCGGCCCAGGATGAGCGCCTTGTCGCCATCACGCCGGCGATGCGCGAGGGCTCGGGCATGGTCGAGTTCGAGCAGCGCTTTCCCGGGCGCTACTTCGATGTCGGCATCGCCGAGCAGCATGCCGTCACCTTCGCCGGCGGCCTGGCCTGTGAAGGGCTGAAGCCGGTGGTCGCGATCTACTCGACCTTCCTGCAGCGCGGCTACGACCAGCTCGTCCACGACATCGCGATCCAGAACCTGCCGGTCGTCTTCGCGCTCGACCGCGCCGGCGTCGTCGGCGCCGACGGCGCGACGCACAACGGCAGCTACGACATCGCCTACCTGCGCTGCATCCCGAACTGCAGCCTGATCGCGCCGGCCGACGAAAACGAATGCCGCCAGGCGCTGACCGCCGCCTACGAGCAGAACCACCCGGTCGCGGTGCGCTACCCGCGTGGCGCCGGCGCCGGCGTCGAGGTCGAACCCGGACTCACGCCGCTGCCCTGGGGCTGCGGCGAGATCCGCCGCGAGGCCGGCCTGGGTGGGCGCCGCATCGCGATCCTCGCCTTCGGGCCGGTGCTGTACGCCGCGCTGGCCGCGGCCGAGCGGCTCGACGCGACGGTGGCCAACATGCGCTACGTGAAGCCGCTCGACACCGAGCTGCTGCTGCGCCTGGCGCGCACCCACGAGGCGCTGGTCACGGTCGAGGAGGGCGTGGTGGCCGGTGGTGCCGGCTCGGCGGTGCTCGAGGCCCTGCAGGCCGCCGGGGTTACGCTGCCGGTGCTGACGCTGGGCCTGCCCGACGAGCACCTCGAACATGGCGAGCCGGCCAAGCTGATGGCCCTGCTGGGGCTGGACGCCGCCGGCATCGAGCAGAGCATCCTGAAGCGCTTCGGGGCCAAGCTCGAGCTCGTGCGCCCGGCGATCAACGGCTGAGCGCCGCGCGGCGCCGGCGAATCCGTACAAACCCTGGGGCTGCGGTTCTGAAGCACACTGTGGCGCCCGCGTCCGACGGGCGTGAGCGAGAGGGCCGCGATCCGGCCTCGTCCCGATGAATGACATGACCCACCTTCCCGCCGGCCTGCTGCACATCCCTGACACGCAAAGCGCGCGGGACGAGCGGCACCTGGCGATCCAGCACGTCGGCGTCAAGCGCCTGCGCTACCCGCTCGCGGTGCGCGTCGGCGAGACCGTCGCGACGACCGCCGCCACCTGGAGCCTCGATGTCGCGCTGCCGGCCGAGCAGAAGGGGACCCACATGTCGCGCTTCGTCGCCTGGCTCGAGAGCCTGAGCGCCGAGGCGGCGCCGCTCGATGCCGCGGCGCTGCGCCGCGAGCTCGCCGCGCTGCTCGAGCGCCTGCATGCCGGCGAGGGCCGCATCGAGGCGCGCTTTCCGTTCTTCATCCGCAAGAGCGCGCCGGTCTCGGGCGTCGCCAGCCTGATGGACTACGAGGGCGGCTGGATCGCCGAACGCCGTGGTGGTGCGACGCGCATCTGGTGCGAGGTCGCCGTGCCGGTGAAGAGCCTGTGCCCGTGTTCGAAGGAGATCTCCGACTACGGCGCGCACAACCAGCGCTCGGTCGTGACGATCCGCGCCGAGCTGCCCGAGGCCTCCGAGGTCGGCTTCGAGACCCTGGTCGGCATCGCCGAGGCCTCGGCCTCGAGCGAGATCTGGGGGCTGCTGAAGCGCCCGGACGAGAAGTGGATCACCGAGCGCGCCTACGAGAACCCGAAGTTCGTCGAGGACCTGGTGCGCGACGTCGCGCTGCGGCTGAACGCGCAGGCGGGGATCGGGCGCTACCGGGTCGAGGTCGAGAACTTCGAGTCGATTCACAACCACAGCGCATTCGCGATCATCGAACGCGAATGAGCCAGCGCGTCGCGCTGGCTGCGCGCGATGCGCGCCGCTGCGGTTGCGGCAACGACTCACTTCGCTGTGCGAAGTGAGTGTTGTCACAACCATTCGGCATTCGGGGTCATCGAACGCGAGTGAGGCCGCGCGAGCGGCCCGCGTGCCGACACCCGCCCCCTCGGGTCGCGGGGTTGCCGGTGCCGCCGCGCGGCGCGACGATGCGCCGCATGGACACGCCCCTGACCCCACCCACCGGCTCCTCACCGCCGCTGGCTGCCCGGCCGGGCGGCGAGGAGGCGGCGTGGGCCGCGCTGCGTGACGAGCTGGCCCAGCTCAATGTCCAGCTCGAGTACCTGAAGCTGCTGCTCAAGCTCGGCGTGCACCGCCTCTGAGGCGCGGCTCAGGCGGCCTCGAGCCGCTCGATGCGCCAGCCTTCGCTCTCGGCCACCGCGCGCAGCGCCGCGTCCGGGCGCACCGCAACGGGATCGGTCACCGCGCGCAACAGCGGCAGGTCGCTGGCCGAGTCGCTGTAGAAGAAGCTGCGCTCGAAGCCGCCCAGCGACAGGCCCTCGAGCGCCAGCCAGCCGGCCAGCTTGTCGAGCTTGTGCTCGCGCGCGCAGGGCAGGCCGACGATCTCGCCGGTCAGTCGACCGTAGGAGTCGCGGGCCGATTCGGTCGCGATCACGTCGTCGATGCCGAAGGCCGCCGCATAGCGCGCGGCGACGAAGCGTGCGGTCGCGGTGACGAGCACGCAGCGGTCCCCGGCGGCGCGGTGCATCGCGACGAGCGCCAGCGAGGGCGCGGGCAGCGTCATCGCGAGCCCGTCCTCGAAGTCCGCCAGCCAGTCGTCGAAGGCGCTGCGCTTGCTGCCCACCAGCGGCTGCACCAGCGCGCGGTGCAGGTCGCGCACATCGATCGCGCCGGCCACGTAGTCCTGGCAGTGCGCGAGATACACCGCCTCCGCCTCGGGCGGCAGCAGCTCGCGGCCGACCAGGAAGCGCACCCAGGCCATGCCGCTGTCGAAGGGGATCAGCGTGTGGTCGAGGTCGAACAGCGCGAGCCGCATCGTGCTCTCTCAGGCCAGCCGCGCCGGCAGCACGCCGCGCAGCGCATTGCACACCACCAGCGCCTCGGCGCGCGCCAGATCGGTACGTGTCAGAGAGCGTTCCTCAGCGGCCCAGGCCGGGTCCTCGAGCAGCAGAGCGCGCATCACGCCGGGCAGCGCGCCGTCGGCCAGCGGCGGCGTGAGCCAACGCCCGTCGAGCTTCACGAACACATTGCTGCGCCCCCCCTCGACGAGCCGGCCGTCGGGCGTGAAGAACAGGCTGTCGAAGGCGCCCTCGGCCTCGGCGGCGCGGATGCCGGCGTCGTAGGCCTCGCGCAGCGTGGTCTTGTGGCCGGCCAGCGGGCGCGCGGCGGGCAGCGGCAGCGGCTCCAGGCGCAGCGTCACCGGCCCATCCGGCAGCGGTGCGAGCGGCTGGACGATCAGGTCAAAGCGCCCGCTGCGCGCGAGGCCCAGGCGCAGGCGCTGCGGCGCGCCGGGCGCGAGCCGGCCGCACTCGAGCTGGATCGCCTCGCGGATCTCGATCTCGTCGCAGGCGAAGCCGAGCCGCGCCGCGCTGCGCGTCAGGCGCCCCAGGTGGCGGTCCAGGTGACGCACGCCGCTCTCGCGGACCGCGTACAGGGTTTCGAAGATCGCGAAGCCCGGATCCAGCCCGGTCAGGAAGCGGGCCTTGAGCTGGCATTCGGCGTACTCGTCCTCGGCGACGCTGTCGAGCACGATGCCCGCACCGATGCCCAGACGGCCGGCGCGCAGGCCATCGCGCTCGGCGCCCAGCGTCAGCGTGCGGATCGCGACCGACAGGCAGAAGTCGCCCAGCCCGCCCCCGGCCGGCGGCGCGTCGATCCAGCCGATCGCGCCGCAGTACAGCCCGCGGGGCGTGGACTCGAAGCCAGCGATCAGGTTCATCGTGTGGTGCTTGGGCGCGCCGGTGATCGAGCCGCAGGGAAAGATCGCGCGCAGCAGCAGCGGGAAGCCGAGGTCGGGCAGGGCCTCGGCCTCGACGGTCGAGGTCATCTGGAACACCGTCGCGTGCGACTCGACCTCGAACAGGCCCGGCACCGTGACCGAGCCGACGCGCGCGACGCGACCGAGGTCGTTGCGCAGCAGGTCCACGATCATCAGGTTCTCGGCGCGGTTCTTCGTGTCCAGCTGCAGGTGGCGCGCGGTCTCGCTGTCGCCCTCCATCACCGCGCGGCGCGGTGCGGTGCCCTTCATCGGCTTGGCGGTGAGCCGGCCGGCGCGGTGGCGCACGAACAGCTCGGGCGAGCAGGACAGCACATGGGTCGGTGCCGCCGGGTCGTCGCTCGCCGGCAGCGTGACGAAGGCGCCGTAGGGCACCGGCTGGCGCGCGCGCAGGCGCCGGTACAGCGACACCGGCGTGCCATGGGCGGCGAAATCGAGCCGGTAGGTGTAGTTGACCTGGTAGGTCTCGCCGGCCCGGATCGCTTCGTGGATGCGGCCGATCGCGGCGTGGAACTGGCCGCGGTCGACGCTCGCGCGCACGTCAAGCACGCCGGCCGGTCGCGGAGCCTCGCTGGCATCGAGTTGCATGAGCCAGTTGTCGACCGCGTCGTGCGACAGGTGTTGCAGTTCGCGGAACAGCAGCACGCGCAGCGCTGCCGCTTCGTCACCGGCGCGGCGGCCGGCACCAAGCAGCTTGGTGCCCCACTCGTAGTCGATCAGCAGCAGCGCATGCAGGCCGAGCTTCTGGTCGGCCTCGACCTCGGCCCAGAAGGCTTCGAGCGCCGCGGCATCGATGCAGCGGCGCTCACGGACGTAGGCCGTGTAAAGCCGGCTCGTCGGCCGCTCGACGCTCGCGGCGCGGTCGTCGAGCAGGGCGAAGACCGACTCGTTCGTCATTAGCTCCAGTCGTCCATGTCGTGCTTGATCTTGTGGCGATTCGCGATGAGTTCGTCGATTGAAGGCTCGTTGTTCAGCGCGCGCTGGATCGCCAGCTTGGTCGCCTCGTAGTTGGTACGGTACATGTCCTTCTTGTCGAGCTTCGGGTCCTTGGCGCAGCGCGGGTCGATCCAGATCAGGCTGATGATGCACAGGTCGTTGGCGACATCCTTCGGGATGATGCCCTCGATCACGCAATCGAGCACGGCATCGGCCGTTGCGGCCTGAACCACGCCGCCAAAGAGGTCGATGTTGGCGCTGTCCTTCAACGTCACCTTGGGCACCGTGATCGTTGCCGGTCGGACCATCTGGTTGCAGGCGCGGATCGCGAACATCGCCGTGTGGCCCTTGCTCTGCGCCATGAGGTTCGCGAAGGCGGCGCCCACCGGACCGTCGGTGCGGCCGATCAGGATTTCGGGCATCGCGTCGGTGAACTGGCCGTCGGCGGCGAAGACGGTGGCTTCGGCGGCGTGGAAGGTATAGGTTTTGCTCATGGTCGGGGATGTCTGGGTTGAGGAAACGGAAAGCGTGGTTGCCCAGCCCGGTGTGGGGTTGGTGGCCGCGGTCCATGGACTGAGGAACAGCGATGGTCTTGTTGGAATTCTCGATGGCGCCCTACGGGCAAGGCGAAAGCGTCAGCGCCCATGTGGCGCGCGTGCTCGACGTGATCGATCGCAGCGGCGTGCCGTACCAGCTCACGCCGATGGGCACGATCCTCGAAGGCGAATGGGATGAGGTGATGGGCGTCGTGACGGCCTGCTTCGAGCTGCTGAAGGCTGATTGCCCGCGCATCGGCGTGAGCATGAAGGTCGACTACCGTGCCGGCCCGGCCGGACGTTTGCGCTCCAAGACAGCGCGCGTCGAGGAACGTCTGGGTCGCAAGCTCCACACCTGACCTCGCGCCGTACTCAGGCGCCGACGGGCCGCCCCGAGGCAGCTGGGCGCCCCCGCGGGGGGCAGGAGCGAAGCGACGTGGGGGCGGACATGCTCACCCGACGAGCAGCACTTCGCCCTTGCCGCCCGCGGCCAGGTCGCCGAGGTAGCGCTGCGGTTGGCGCTTCGCGAGCGTCGCGAACGCGCCGCCGTGGCGTGCCAGGTCGCGCGCCAGCAGCTGCCAGAACACGCCGATGTCGACGTTGTTGCCGACGAAGGTCGGCGGCACGGCTGGCGCTTGGCCGACCGCGAGCAGCGTGCCGCGGCGCATGCCGTAGGCCGGGTGTGCGCCGATCGTGCCGGCCACGGCGATCGTGCCGGCGACCATGCGTGAGGCGGCGAAGTCGCCGACGTTGCCGAAAACCAGCGCGCTGCCGCGGCGCATGCGGTCGCCGAAGCGCGCGCCCGCGTTGCCGCGCACGATGAAGGTCCCGCCGCGCATGCCGTCCATGCTGCCGGGCAGGGCGCTGGCGGCGAAGTCGCCGACGTCGCCGCCGACCTCGAGCCGCCCGCCCGACATCTCGCACGCGGCCAGCACACCCGCGTGGCCGCTGACGACGATCTCGCCGGCGCTCATGCCGGCGCCGAGGTAGTCGCCGGCCGCACCGTCAAGGCGGATCGCGCCGCCGGCCAGCTGCCAGCCCAGGCGGTCGAAGCGCGCGAGGTCGCCCTCGAAGCGCAGCTCGCCCTCGGTGTGCGGTGCGATCGTGAACAGCTCGCCGAGCGCAACCGCCTCGTTGCCGTGGTGCACGGTGTGGCCGGCGACCGCCGCGGCGCTGCGCCCGGCGAAGGCCGTCGGCGACACCGAGCGCATGTCGACGCGCAGGCCCGGCGAGCGCTTCAGCGTGAACTGCCAGCCGCTCATGCTGCGCCCTCCGTACGAGTGGCGTGCTTCGTCGCGCCGAGCGGTCGGGCGCTCGCCGCATTCGCCTCGGTTCCGATCCCCACTGGCGTGGGGCCCCTCTCCACAGGGCTCATGCTGCGGCTCCCGGCACCAGCTTGTGCAGGTGGTAGAGGAAGGGACCGAGCTTGCCGCCGTAGTTGCCGGCGCCGACGCGCTTCAGGCCCGAATCGGCGCCGAGCTCGATCACTGCCTTCAGCCCGGCGCGCATCGCCGCGGCCACGTCGGCGTCGGTCAGGCCGTCGATGACGACCTCCATCACGCTGCCGATCTCCGGGCCCAGTTCGCTC
>DATMJX010000209.1:0-10150 GCA_035553715.1 Methylibium sp. | reverse complement strand
AGCCGGCCCCGCGCGCCGAGCCTGCGCCGCCCCCGCCGGTGAACCGCGACGCCGACATCGCGCGCGAGAAGCGCGAGGCCGAGAAGGCACGGCTCGAGAAGCAGCGCGAAGAAGCGGAGCGCCGCGAGAAGCTGGAGCGGCAACGCCTCGCCGAGGAGCGCGAGGCGCACAAGCGCGAGGAAAAGCGCGAGGCCGAGAAGCGCAAGAAGGCCGAGGCCGAGCGCCAGGCGAAGCTCGACGCGCTGCGCGCCGAGAACCTCAAGCGCATCACCGGCGAGGCCGGCGCCACCGGTGCGCCGGGCAGCACCGGCAACGCCGCCCAGAGTGCCGGCCCGTCGGCAAACTACGCCGGCCGCATCAAGGCACGCATCAAGCCCAACATCGTGTTCGCCGACGAGATGGCCGGCAACCCGGTGGCCAGCGTCGAGGTCAAGGTCGCGCCGGACGGGACCATCGTCGGGCGGCGGCTGACGCGCTCGAGCGGCGTTCCGGCCTGGGACGAGGCGGTGCTGCGCGCGATCGACAAGACCGAGGTGCTGCCGCGCGACGTCGATGGCCGCGTGCCGCCGTCGATGCTCATCGACTTCCGCCCGCGCGACTGAGGCGCGCCACAGGCCGATCGCCATGCCGGGCAGAGCGCCGCAGCGCCGGGTGAGCGGTTCACCGCAGCACCGGAGGCCACGCGGCAGCGCCGCGGCGATGCGCGCGAGCACGGCCCGGGACCGTCACGGCCGAAGGGGAGCCCCATGCCCGACGCCCCCGCCCCGACCGGCCTGAGCACGGACGAGGCGCGGCGGCGCCTCGCGCTGCACGGGCCGAACGAGCTCGCCGATCGCGAGCGGCGCGGCTGGGTCGCGACGCTGCGCGGCATCGCGACCGAGCCGATGTTCCTGCTGCTGCTGGCGGCCGCGGCGCTGTACCTGCTGATCGGCGACCTCGGTGAGGGCCTGCTGCTCGCCGGCTTCGCGCTGGTCACGGTCGGGCTCGTCATCCTCCAGGAGCGGCGCAGCGCGCAGGCGCTCGACGCGCTGCGCGTCATGGCCGAGCCACAGGCCCGGGTGCTGCGCGACGGCCGGATCCAACGCCTCCCCGCTCGCGAGCTGGTGCCCGGCGATCTGTTCCTCGTCGGCGAGGGCGAACGCATCGCGGCCGACGGGCTCGCACGCCAGGCCGGCAGCCTGGCGTGCGACGAGTCGCTGCTGACGGGCGAGTCGGTGCCGGTGCGCAAGCTCGCCACGGCCGACGCCCCGGTGACCCCGGAGCGCCCCCCGGGAGGCGACGACCTGCCCGAGGTCTACGCCGGCACGCTGGTGGTCGGCGGCCACGGCCTGATCGAGGTGCTGAGGACCGGCGGGCGCACCCAGGTCGGCCGCATCGGGGCCTCGCTTGCGCGCATCGAATCGGCCCCGACGCCGCTGCAGCAGCAGCTGCGGCGCCTGGTGCGGCTCTTCGGGCTGATCGCCATCGGCGCCAGCGGCCTGCTGCTGGTGTGGCACGGGCTGCAGCGCGGTGACTGGCTGCAGGGCCTGCTGTCCGCGATCGCCCTGGGCATGGCGATGCTGCCGGAGGAGTTCCCGATGGCGCTGACGGTCTTCCTGGCCCTGGGTGCGTGGCGGCTGGCGCGGCTGCAGGTGCTGGCGCGACGGCCCGCGGTCATCGAGGCCCTGGGCGCGACGACGGTGCTGTGCGTCGACAAGACCGGCACGCTGACCGAGAACCGCATGCGGCTGCGCCGGCTCGTCGCGCCCGGCGCCGATGTCGCGGTCTCACCCGGCGCCCCGCTGCCCGAGCCGCTGCACCGCCTGCTCGAGTACGCGATGCTGGCCTCGCGCCGCGACGGCAACGACCCGATGGACCGCGCGCTGCTCGCGCACGGCGACGCCACGCTGGCCGACACCGAGCACCTCCACCCCGCATGGCAGCTGGAGCGCGAGTACCCGATCACGCCGGAGCTGCTGGCGATGTCCCACGCCTGG
Source organism: Methylibium sp. (assembly GCA_035553715.1). Lineage (GTDB taxonomy): Bacteria > Pseudomonadota > Gammaproteobacteria > Burkholderiales > Burkholderiaceae_C > Methylibium. Next base: position 8,174 of record DATMJX010000209.1, on the reverse strand, counting down.
CACGGCGAGGACGGTCGGCGCCACATCGCCGCCAAGGGCGCGCCGGAGGCCGTCTTCGACCTGTGCCACCTCGACCCCGAGCGCATGGCCACGCTGGCCGCCCAGGTGCGCGCGATGGCCGACCAGGGGCTGCGCGTCCTGGCGGTGGCCGGCGGCGTGGCGCCGGGGCCGACCCCGGCGGCACATCAGCACGACCACGACTTCGAGCTGCTGGGGCTGGTGGGCTTCGAGGACCCGCTGCGGCCGGGCGTCGCGGCGGCGGTGGCGCAGGCGCGCCAGGCCGGCATCGCGGTGGCGATGATCACCGGCGACCATGCGGCGACCGCGCTGGCGATCGCCCGGCAGGCCGGCATCGACAGCGGCGCCGGCGCGCTGAGCGGCGAGGAGATCGCCGCGCTCGACGATGCGGCGCTGGCCGAGGCGGTGCGCCTCGTGCGGGTGTTCGCCCGGGTCATGCCCGAGCAGAAGCTGCGCCTCGTCGAGGCCTTCCAGCGCCACGGCGAGACGGTGGCGATGACCGGCGACGGCGTCAACGACGCCCCGGCGCTGAAGGCCGCCCATGTCGGGATCGCGATGGGCGTGCGCGGCACCGACGTGGCGCGCGAGGCGGCCGGCCTGGTGCTGATGGACGAGGACTTCGGCCGCATCGTCGGCGGCGTGCGCATGGGCCGGCGCATCTTCGACAACCTGCGCAAGGTGATGGTCTACATCACCGCGATCCACGTCCCGATCGCCGGCCTGTCGCTGCTGCCGGTGCTCTTCGGCCTGCCGGCGCTGATGCTGCCGGCGCATGTCGTGCTGACCGAGATGGTGATCGACCCGGTGTGCTCGCTGGCCTTCGAGGGCGCGCCGGAAGACCCGCGCAGCATGCAGCGCCCGCCGCGCCGCGCCGACGAGGGCCTCGTCGGCTGGCCCCTGCTGCGGCAGGGCCTGCTGCAAGGCGGCTGCCTGCTCGCCGCGACGCTGCTGATCTACGCGCTGGCCCTGCAGCAGGGGCGGGGCGAGGATGGGGCCCGCACCCTCGCGGTCATCGGCCTGACCGCCGGCAACCTGCTGCTGGTGGCGCTCAACGTGACGGCGGGCATCGGCGCGCGGGCGCTCCTCGCGCCGGGCGCCCGCGCCTTCTGGGTCGTGGCGGCCCTCGCCGGTGCCGCGCTGCTGCTGGCGATCAGCGTGCCGGCGGCTCGGGACCTGCTCCACTTTGCGCGGCCCGCCGCGGCCGACGTCGCGCTCGCGCTGGGCGCGGTCGGCGGCTCGATCGGGCTGGCCGCCCTGCTCGGGCGCCGCCGCTAGGCGCGCCCGAGGGCGGAGCGCGCCGCGGCGCCGCCCGCCCGTGGCCACCACCAGGCGTCGAGCGACCACTTGCCCGGCCCCCAGAGCGCGATCCCGGCCAGCAGGCTGCCCCAGAACACATGCTGCTGCAGCGCGGGCTCCGGGATCTCGGCCAGGCTCAGCACCGCGACCACGTTGACCACCGACAGACCGAGCGCGCCGAAGCGCCCCGCCAGCCCGAGCACCAGCAGCACCGGCAATGCGAGCTCGCCGCCGGTGCCCATCAGCGCGGCGAGTTCCGGCGGCAGCAGCGGCACCCGGTATTCGTCGTGGAACAGCGCCAGCGTCGTCTCCCAGTCGGCGATCTTGGTCAGGCCGGAGCGGAAGAAGGCCGCGCCGACATAGAGGCGCGCGGCCAGCTGGGCGGCCGGCTGCAGCGCCTCGAGGGCGCGGGTCGCCTGGCGGCACAGCGCCAGGCCGGTATCGATCAGGCTCATGGAAAGCTCTCCTCGGGGGCAACCGCGGCGCGCTCGGCGCGCCACAGCCAGCCTTGTTGCAGGGCGCGGACGAGCCACGCATCGAAAACGAAGTCCGGGCCCGCGGCCGCGAGCGCCGCGGCCAGCATGGCCCCCTGCGCCAGCGCACCCATCCAGGCGAAATCCGGCGCATCGAGCGCGCTGACACGGGCGCGCCAGCCCTCGCGTGCCACCAGCACCGCCTCGCCCCGCCCGGCCGCCAGCGCCGCGCGCGCGGCCTCGAGGTCCGCGCCACCGTGGTGGGCGGCGTGCAGCGTCGCGATCGGCCAGGCGCTCGAGAGCAGCATCGCGCCGGGCCGCAGGCGCAGCCTCAGCCCGGCCGGGTCCTCGCCAGCAAGCAGCGCGAGCGAGCCGCGCTCGGTCTGCGCGTCGGCGGCCGCCTCGCAGCCGGCCACGGCCGCATCGAGCCGCGCGCTGTCGGCCAGCCAGGGCCAGGGGTCGAGGTCGCGCTCGGCCTCGATGAAGGCCGGCAACCCGTCGCCCCACAGCGCCAGGTCGCCGCGCACCGGAGGCTCGGCGCGCCACAGCGCGCGCGCCAGCGCCGCGAAGTCCTCGGCACCGAGCATCGCGGCCACCGTCGGGTAGCGCGCCTGCAGCGCGCGCTCGGCGATCGCCGCAGCGTTGGCGCGGTAGGCGCCGAGGCCGCGGCGGGCGCGCTCGCCCTGCTCGCGCAGGCCGGGCGGCGGGACGGCCTCGCGCGCCTGCAGCGCCGCCATCAGCGCCGCCTGGCGGGTCGCCTCGACGGCGCGGCTCATGCGGCCCTCCGCCCGGCCTCGGCCTGCAGCGCCGCGGCGTGCGCCGCCTCGTCGAGCAGCACCTCCAGCGGCGGCACGTCGCTGTCCCACTCGATCAGCGTCGGCACCGCGGGGCCGAGCCGGGCCAGCGCATGGCGGTAGAGCGCCCAGACCGGCGCATGCACGCGGCTGCCATGGTCGTCGACCACCAGTGCGCCGCGGTCGCAGTAGCCGGCCAGGTGGATCTCGCCGACGAGGGCCGGCGGCAGCGCGTCGACGAAGGCGCAGGCCGCCGCCACCGGGTCGCCGGCAGCGGGATCGTCGCGCTGGCGGTTCAGCGCGTTGACGACCAGGTTGTTCAGGTCGAGCAGCAGCGCGCAGCCGCTGCGGCGCGCCAGCTCGGCGAGAAAGTCGGCCTCGGGCCAGACGTCCGCGTCATAGCTCAGGTAGGCCGCGAGGTTCTCGACCAGGATCGCACGGCCCAGGCGTTCCTGCACTCGCTGCACGTTCGCGCACAGGATCTCGAGCGCGGCATCGGTGTAGGCGATCGGCAGCAGGTCGGCCGCGTGCAGCAGCGGCCCGCCTGTGCCGCGCGGTGCACGCGCGAAGCAGGCGTGGTCGGACACGCGCACGGGCTCGACGCGCCCGACCAGGCGCGCGAGCTGCTCGAGGTGCCAGTCGTCGATGCCCACGGCCGAGCCGAGCCCGAGGCCGACGCCGTGCAGGCTGACGTCATGGGTTTCGCGCACGCCCTGCAGCACCGCGAGCGCGGCACCGCCGTCGGCGTAGAAGTTCTCGCTGTGCACTTCGACGAAGCCGACCGCGGGGCGGGCCGCGGCCGGCGCGTCGAAGTGACGGTAGTGCGGCTGGCGCAGACCGATGCCGATGTGCGTCATGGGGTGCGCCACCGTCGCTCCACTCAACCCTTCTTGACCTTCTTCTCGGCCTCGGTCTTGGACAGCCCGCCCATCGAGGCGCAACTGCCCTTGGCAACGTACTTCCACTCGGCCGCGTCGTTGTCGGCCTTGGACTGGCCTGCGCAGGAGTGCGTGCCCGAGAGGTTGGCGCAGTCGTTCTGCCCGGCCTTGGCGATGCCGTAGCACTTCTCCTTGCCACTGTCCTGGGCTGCGGCCGGGCCGGCCAGACCGAGGGCCAGGATCGAGGCAAGGGCCGAGGACGCGATCAGTCTTTGGGTCATGGGGGTTCTCCTTGAGGGTGGTGGGCGCCACGATGCGGCGACACACGGCAGTCGCGCCGGGCGCGACTTCCTTACACTGCCGCTCGCGACACGCCCCGCATTGGACGCTGATGAGCGATCTCCCCGCCCTGCTCGAAACCCTGAGACCCCAGCTGCTGCGCTACGCGCGGCTGCAGTTGCGCAATGAGGCCTGGGCCGAGGACGCGGTGTCCGAGACGCTGCTGGCCGCGCTCGAGAAACCCGAGGCCTTCGCGGGCCGCGCCCAGCCCAAGACCTGGCTGATCGGCATCCTCAAGCACAAGCTGGTCGATCAGGTGCGCCGCCACGCGCGCGAATGCTCGATCACCGACGAGGATGGCGAGGACGCGTCCCTGGAGGACGCGCTGTTCAGCGCCAGCGGCCATTTCCGCGAGGCCCCGACCGACTGGGGCGATCCGCAGGCGGTGTGCACCCAGACGCAGTTCCTGCAGGTGCTCGACGCCTGCGTCGAGAAGCTGCCCAAGCAGCTCGGCCGCGTCTTCCTGATGCGCGAGTGGCTGGAGCTCGAGACCGAGGAAATCTGTAAGGAGCTGTCGGTGACGCCGACCAATCTCTGGGTCATGCTGCACCGCGCGCGGCTGAGGCTGCGCGAATGCCTGCAGCTCAACTGGTTCGGACTGCAGCCCGAGGCCCGCTGACGCGATGAAGCTGATGATCACCTGCCGCCAGGCCGCGAGACTGATCTCGGCCGAACTCGACCGGGAGCTGCCCTGGCTCGAGCGCTTGGCGCTGCGCGGCCACCTGCTGATCTGCAAGGCCTGCCCGACCTTCCGCCGCCAGATCCGGCTGATGGACCAGGCGATGGGCCGCTGGCGCGCCTACGTCGACCAGGGCGAGTAGCCCGCACGGCGCGCAGGGCTTCAGGGCGCCCCGCAGCCGCCGCCGCCCGGCGTCTCGATCACGAACACGTCGCCCGGCTGCATCTCGACGCTGCCGATGTGCGCCAGCGTCTCGCGGCGGCCGTCGACGCGCTCGACGCGGTTGATGCCCAGCGCGCCGGTCGCGCCCCCATCGATGCCGAAGGCCGGCACGACACGCCCGTTGGACAGGATCGAGGCGGTCATCGCCTCGAGGAAGCGCAGGCGCCGCACGCCGCCGTCGCCACCGCGCCAGCGCCCGGCGCCGCCGGAGCCGGCGCGGATCGCATAGCTCTCCAGCCGCACCGGGTAGCGGAATTCCAGCACCTCAGGGTCGGTGAGGCGCGAGTTGGTCATGTGGGTCTGCACGAGCGCGGTGCCGTCGAAGCCGCCGACGACGCGACCCTGTGCGTCGGTGAGGACACCCGCGCCGCTGCCGCCCGCGACCGTCTCGTAGTACTGGTGGCGCGCGTTGCCGAAGGTGAAGTTGTTCATCGTGCACTGGCTCGCCGCCATCAGGCCCAGCGCACCGTAGAGCGCGTTGGTCACGCACATCGAGGTCTCGACATTGCCGGCCACCACCGCGGCCGGCGGGCGCGGGTTCAGCATCGAGCCCTCCGGGACGATGACCTTCAGCGGTTTCAGGCAGCCGGCGTTCAGCGGGATGTCGTCGTCGACCAGCGTGCGGAAGACATAGAGCACCGCGGCCATCGTGACCGCCTTGGGCGCGTTGAAGTTGCTCGCGAGCTGGGCGCTGCTGCCGCTGAAGTCGATCGTCGCGCTGCGCGACACGGCATCCACCGTCACCTGCACCGCGATGCGCGCGCCGTTGTCCAGCGGCAGCTCGAAGGCGCCGTCCTTCAGGGCCGTGATCACGCGGCGCACGCTCTCCTCGGCGTTGTCCTGCACATGGCGCATGTAGGCCTGCACGGTCTCCAGCCCGACCTGCGCGGCCAGCGCCTGCAGCTCCTGCACGCCCTTCTCGTTGGCGGCGATCTGCGCCCGCAGATCGGCGAGGTTCTGCTGCGGGTTGCGCGCCGGATGGGGGTTGCCGGCCAGCCGCGCCAGCAGCTCGGCCTCGCGCAGCCGCCCCCCCTCGACCAGCCGGAAGTTGTCGAGCAGCACGCCCTCGTCGGCGATGGTCTGCGAGAACGGTGGCATCGAGCCCGGCGTGATGCCGCCGACATCCGCATGGTGCCCCCGCGACGCGACGTAGAAGGTCGCCTTCGCGCTGCCGTCGAGGAAGACCGGCGTGACGACCGTGATGTCGGGCAGGTGGGTGCCGCCGTGGTAGGGGTCGTTGAGCGCGACCACGTCGCCCGGCTGCAGCGCCGGATTGCGCGCGATCACCGTCTTGATCGACTCGCTCATCGAGCCCAGGTGCACCGGCATGTGCGGCGCGTTGGCGATCAGCTCGCCCGCGCCGTCAAACAGCGCGCAGGAGAAGTCCAGCCGCTCCTTGATGTTGACCGAGTGCGCGGTGTTCGCGAGCCGCAGCCCCATCTGTTCGGCGATGTTCATGAACAGCTTGTTGAACACCTCGAGCCGCACCGGGTCGACCGCGGTGCCCGCCGCCTGGCGTGCCGCGCGCGGCGCGATGCGCTGCAGCTCCAGCGCGCCCTGGGCCGTGACGTACGCCTGCCAGCCGGGCTCGAGCACCGTGGTCGCGTTGCGCTCGGCGATCACGGCCGGGCCGTCGACCCGCGACCCGGGCGCGAGCGCCTCGCGCTGGTACAGCGCAGCGGCCTCGTGCCAGGCGCCCTCGGCGTAGAGGCGCAGCGTCTCGGCCGGCGCCGGCCGCTGCGGCGGGGCCTCGGCTGTCGCGGGCGGCGGCAGCGCTGCGCCAGCACCGACCGCCTCGACCGAGACCGCCTCGATCACCAGCGCGCGCCCGGGCATCAGGAGGGCGTAGCGGCGGCGGTAGGCGGCATCGAAGGCGGCGCGCAGCGCGGGCTCGTCGGCCTCGTCGAGCAGCAGCGCGGTGTCGGTGCCCTCGTAGCGCAGGTGCAGGCGCCGGCGCAGCGTGATGCGCGCCGGCTCGACGCCCTGGGCCTCGACCTCGGCGCGCGCCTGCGCACCGAGCACGTCGATGCGCGCGCGCGCCGCGGCCAGGCCGGCGGCGTCGAGGCGCTGCTCGAGCGAGGCCTCGCGCGTCGCGGTCTGGTCCGCCAGCCCCATGCCGTAGGCCGACAGCAGGCCGGCCAGCGGGTGGATGAAGACGCGCTCCATGCCCAGCGCGTCGGCCACCGCGCAGGCATGCTGGCCGCCGGCGCCGCCGAAGCACTGCAGCGTGTAGCCGGTGACGTCGTGGCCGCGCGCGACCGAGATGCGCTTGATCGCGTTGGCCATGTTCGCGACCGCGATCTGCAGCGCGCCGGCCGCGACCGCCTCGGGGCTCGTGCCCCCCATCTCGCGCGCCAGCGTGGTGAAGCGCTCCACCACCACGGCGGCGTCGAGCGCCTGGTCGGCGTTCGGCCCGAAGACCTGCGGGAAGTGCCCGGGCTGGAGACGCCCGAGCATCACGTTCGCGTCGGTCACGGTCAGCGGCCCGCCGCGGCGGTAGCAGGCCGGGCCGGGGTCGGCGCCGGCCGACTCGGGCCCGACGCGCAGGCGCGTGCCGTCGAAGCGCACGATCGAGCCGCCACCGGCCGCGACGGTGTGGATGCTCATCATCGGCGCGCGCAGCCGCACGCCAGCCACCGTGGTCTCGAAGGCGCGCTCGTAGTCGCCAGCGTCGCGGCCGGCGAAATGCGAGACGTCGGTCGAGGTGCCGCCCATGTCGAAGCCGATCACCTGGCGGTGCCCCGCCTCGAGCGCGGTACGCACCATGCCGACGATGCCGCCGGCCGGCCCCGACAGGATCGCGTCCTTGCCCTGGAAGCGCTCGGCGCGCGTCAGCCCGCCGGAGCTGCGCATGAAGTGCAGCGGCACGCCCGGCAGCTCGGCGGCGACGCGCTCGACATAGCGGCGCAGGATCGGCGAGAGATAGGCGTCGACCACCGTGGTGTCGCCGCGCGAGACCAGCTTCATCAGCGGGCTGACCTCGTGCGAGACGCTGACCTGCGCGAAGCCGAGCTCGCGCGCGATGCGCGCCGCGGCCTGCTCGTGCGCCGGGTGGCACCAGCCGTGCATGAAGACGATCGCGCAGGAGCGCAGGCCGGCGTCCTGCGCGGCCCACAGGCGCTCGCGCAGCGAGGCCTCGTCGAGCGACTCGATCACGCGGCCGTCGGCGCCGACGCGCTCGTGGGCCTCGATCACGCGCTCGTAGAGCAGCTCCGGCAGCAGGATGCGACGCTCGAACAGCTTGGGCCGCGCCTGGTAGGCGATGCGCAGCGCGTCGCGGAAACCGCGCGTCGTGACCAGCACGGTCGGTTCGCCCTTGCGCTCGAGCAGCGCGTTGGTGGCGACCGTCGTGCCCATCTTCACGCACTCGACGTTCTCGGCGCTCGGCGCCGCGCCGAGCAGCCGGCGGATCCCGGCGACCGCGGCATCGCGGTACTGCTCCGGGTTCTCGCTGAGCAGCTTGACGGTGTGCAGC
>DATMJX010000208.1:0-2470 GCA_035553715.1 Methylibium sp. | reverse complement strand
CCACCAGAGTGTCGCGCTCGACGACGCCGCGCAGCAGCAGGTGCTCGCGCTGTGATGCCCGCCCCGCTGCTCTCGGTGCTGGCCGCGGTGCTGCGGCGCGACCTGCGCGTCGCGCTGCGGCGGCGCGCCGACACGCTGGCCGCGCTGTTCTTCTTCGTGATCGTCGCCAGCCTGTTCCCGATCGGCGTCGGCCCGGAGCCGGCGCTGCTGGTGCGGCTGGGGGGCGGCGTGGTCTGGGTCGCGGCACTGCTGGCCTCGATGCTGTCGCTGGCGCGGCTCTTCAACGACGACTTCCACGACGGCACGCTCGAGCAGTTGCTGCTCGCGCCGGTGCCGCTGCCGCTGCTGGTAGCGGCCAAGACCGCGGCGCACTGGCTGTCCAGCGGCGCGCTGCTGGCGCTGGTCTCGCCGCTGCTGGCGCTGCAGTACGGGCTGTCGGGCGAGGCGACGCTGGTGCTGCTGGCCGGGCTGCTGCTGGGCACGCCGCTCTTGAGCCTGGTCGGCGCGATCGGCGCGGCGCTGACGGTGGGCGTGCGCGGCGGCGGCGTGCTGCTGTCGCTGCTGGTGCTGCCGCTGTACGTGCCGGTGCTGATCTTCGGCGCCGGAGCGGTCGACGCGGTGCAGGGCGGCCTCGCGGTGAGCGGTCACTTCTCGCTGCTCGGCGCGATGCTGGTCGCCGCCCTCTTCCTCGCTCCCTGGGCGGCGGCGGTCGCGCTGCGCATCGCCGTCGAGTAAGGCCTGCCAGCGCCCCCGGACCGGCCGCCGGGGATAATCGCCGGTTGGCGGCCCCCGGACCGCCGGCTGTCCCGAACCCATGCGCCTCGCCGACATCAACTGGTTCCATTACGCCGCGCCGCAGCGCTTCCACCCGCTGGCCGGGCGGCTGGTGCCGTGGTTCATGGCCGCCGCCGTCCTGCTCACGCTGGCCGGCCTGTACGTCGGCTTCTTCGTCGCGCCGACCGACGCGACCCAGGGCGAGGTCTACCGCGTGATCTTCATCCACGTGCCGGCGGCCTGGATGTCGATGGTGGTGTACCTCGCGATGGCCTTCTGGGCCGCGGTCGGGCTGATCTTCAACGCCCGGCTGGCCTCGATGCTGGCGCTGGCGCTGGCGCCGACCGGCGCGCTGATGACCTTCGTCGCGCTGTGGACCGGCGCGCTGTGGGGCAAGCCGACCTGGGGCACCTGGTGGGTGTGGGACGCGCGGCTGACTTCGGAACTCATCCTGCTGTTTCTCTACATAGGCTACATGTCGCTGCATGCCGCCATCGAGGATCCGCGCCGCGCCGACCGCGCGGCCGCGCTGCTGGCCATCGTGGGCGTGGTCAACGTGCCGATCATCTACTTCTCGGTGCAGTGGTGGAACACGCTGCACCAGGGCGCCTCGGTCAGCCTGACGAGCGCGCCGAGCATGGCCGCCACGATGCTCGCGGGCATGCTGCTGATGGCGCTGGCCGCCTGGGCCTACTGCATCGCGGTGGCGCTGATGCGCGTGCGCGTGCTGATGGTCGAGCGCGAACGCCACGCGGCCTGGGCGCAGGAGGCGCTGGCCGGATGAACTGGGGCAGCGCCGCGGAATTCTTCGCGATGGGCGGCCACGGGCTCTACGTCTGGGGCTCGTTCGGCGTCACCGCGCTCGCCATCGCCGGCGAACTGATCGCGCTGGCACGCCGCAAGCGCGCCGCCGAACGCAAGGACAGCCTCGAATGAAACCCCGGACCAAACGCGCGCTCGCCATCGGCGGCGGTGTCGCGACCCTCGGCGTCGTCGCCGCGCTGGTGCTCAACGCCTTCCAGAGCAACCTGGTGTTCTTCTTCAGCCCCACCCAGGTGGCGGCCAAGGAGGCGCCGCTCGACCGGAGCTTTCGCGTCGGCGGCCTGGTCGAGGCCGGCAGCGTGCAGCGCGAGGCCAACGGGCTGACGGTGCGCTTCGTCGTCACCGACATGGCCAAGACCGTGCCGGTCGTCTACACCGGCCTGCTGCCCGACCTGTTCAAGGAGGGCAAGGGCGTGGTCGCGCAGGGCAAGCTCGGTGCCGACGGCGTGTTCCGCGCCGAGCAGGTGCTCGCCAAGCACGACGAGAACTACATGCCGCCAGAGGCGGCCGAGGCGCTCGAGAAGGCCCGCCAGGGCCAGCTCCCGCACGGCCCGGGTGGCCCGCAGGCCGGGGCGCGGCCATGATCCCCGAGCTCGGTCACTTCGCGCTGGCGCTCGCGCTGGCGGTCGCGCTGGCGCTCGGCGTCCTGCCGCTGGCCGGCGCGGCGACGCGCAACGCCGCCTGGATGCGCATCGCGCGGCCGGCCGCCGCGGCGCAGTTCCTGCTGGTCGCCGTCGCCTATGCCTGCCTGACGCACGCCTTCGTCACCAACGACTTCTCGGTGCTGCTGGCGGCCAACCACTCCAACTCGAACCTGCCGACCTACTACCGCGTCACCGCGGTCTGGGGCAACCACGAGGGCTCGATCCTGCTG
>DATMJX010000207.1:0-11675 GCA_035553715.1 Methylibium sp. | reverse complement strand
GCAACACCGCGGTCGAGGAGGCGCTGTACCTGTCGAACATCGCGCGCAAGGTCACGCTCGTGCACCGGCGCGACAAGTTCAAGGCCGAGGCGATCCTGGTCGACAAGCTGATGGAGAAGGTGGCCGCCGGCAAGATCGAGTTGAAGCTGTTCCACGTGCTCGACGAGGTGCTGGGCGACGCCAGCGGCGTGACCGGCATCCGCATCAAGAGCACGCGCGACGGCCGCACCGAGGACATCGTGCTGCAGGGTTGCTTCATCGCGATCGGTCACCGGCCGAACACCGAGATCTTCGAGGGCCAGCTCGAGATGAAGAACGGCTACATCGTCACCCGCACCGGCCTCGAAGGCTTCGCGACGATGACGACGGTGCCCGGTGTGTTCGCGGCCGGCGACGTGCAGGACCACGTCTACCGCCAGGCGATCACCAGCGCAGGAACCGGCTGCATGGCCGCGCTGGATGCCCAGCGCTTCCTGGAGCAGGCCACCGCCGCCTGACACGGGGCGGCCGATGGCCGCGTTGTGGCTATAATCGCGGTCTTTGCGAAACGGGCTTTACGCTTCGGGTCGCCGCGTCGAAACACACGAACGGAGAAGCGTCATGGCACGCGTCTGTCAAGTCACGGGCAAGGGCCCGATGGTGGGGAACCATGTTTCCCACGCCAACAACAAGACCAAGCGTCGCTTCCTGCCGAACCTGCAGTACCGGCGCTTCTGGCTCGAAACCGAGAATCGCTGGGTGCGTCTGCGCGTCACGAACGCCGCGCTGCGCCTGATCGACAAGGTGGGCATCGACCAGGTCGTCGCCGACCTGCGTGCCAAGGGCGAACTCTGATCTAGGAGACGGACATGGCAAGCAAAGGTGGACGCGAGAAGATCAAGCTGGAATCGACTGCCGGCACCGGTCACTTCTACACGACCGACAAGAACAAGAAGCTGCATCCGGAGAAGATGGAGCTGATGAAGTTCGACCCGAAGGCGCGCAAGCATGTCGCCTACAAGGAAGTGAAGCTGAAGTGACGCGCTGACGTCGCCAGCTGAACCAAAGCAAAGGGCCCGCACTGCGGGCCCTTTCTTTTTGCTCTACCGTCACGGTCGGCGGCACGGTGCCGCCAACCACGACACGCTGGTCAGGCGTGTGCCAGCGCCGGAGCGAGATGGGCCGACCGCAGCGTCAGCGCGAACTGCTGCAGCCCGGCGATACCGCTGTCCTCGGCCTTGCGGCACCAAGCCTGCAGATCGGCGACCAGCTGCTCGGCCGACACGTTCGTGCGGGTCCAGAGCTGGCGCAGCTCCTCGCGCATCGTCACCAGCTTGTCGAGCACCGGATGCTCAGCACGCACCGACTCGACCTGCGAGCGCACCGCGGTCGGGATGCGGTCGTCGTCACGGTGCAGCCAGCGGTGCGCGATCCGCAGATCGGACCACTTGGCCGTGCCCTGCTGGCCCGCGGCCTTCAGGCGCGCCAGCTCGGAGGCGCAGGCGGCCTTCAACTCGTGGGCGTAGCCCGCCATCAACTCGTAGCGGTGGGCGATGATGGCCTCGAGCGTCTTGCTGTCGGCCACCGGCTTGGCGGTGCCGAGCGCCAGCCGGGGCGGCGTCTTGCGGACCGTCGCGAGGCCGAGCATCTCCAGCGCACGGATGTAGGCCCAGCCGATGTCGAACTCGTAGGGCTTGACCGACAGCTTCGCCGAGGTCGGGTAGGTGTGGTGGTTGTTGTGCAACTCCTCCCCACCGATCACGATGCCCCAAGGCGAGATGTTGGTCGAGGCATCCGGTGCCTCGAAGCTGCGGTAGCCCCACCAGTGGGCCAGGCCGTTGATGATGCCGGCCGCGGTGATCGGGATCCAGGCCATCTGCACCGCCCAGACCGTTGCGCCGAGGGCACCGAACAGGTAGATGTTGATCAGCAGCATCAGGCCGACGCCCTGCCAGCTGTAGCGGCTGTAGAGGTTGCGCTCGATCCAGTCGTCCGGCACGCCGTGGCTGTACTTGGCGAGCGTCTCGGCGTTCTTCGCCTCGCTGCGGTAGAGCTCGCTGCCCTCGAGCAGCACCTTCTTGATGCCACGGGTCTGCGGGCTGTGGGGATCGTCCGTGGTCTCGCACTTCGCATGGTGCTTGCGGTGGATCGCGACCCACTCCTTGGTCACCATGCCGGTGGTCATCCACAGCCAGAAGCGGAAGAAGTGGCTGACGACCGGGTGCAGATCGAGTGCACGGTGCGCCTGCGAGCGGTGCAGGAAGATCGTCACCGCCGCGATCGTGACGTGGGTCAACGCCAGCGTGATCAGCAGCACCTGCCACCAGCTGGCATTGAGTTGGCCGTTGGCAAGGCCGTCAACCAGGCCCATCCACAGCGTCGAAATCATGTCCATCGGTTTCCTTGGAAAAACGTGGCTGAATTGTAGGTGGCCATCCGCTCAAACCCCCTGGAAAACTACGGGCTTTCCTGATCCAGGCCAAACGATGGGCACGCGCGCCGGCCATCCTGCCTCTGGCGGACTTGGCTATTTTTTCTGCCAGATCGCGGCAAAGAATCCGTCCGTTGCATGCCGATGAGGCCAGAGGCGCAAGGTCGCGCCACTGACGAGGGACGCCGCATCGGCCACCCCGGCGTGTTCGAGCACCGCCTGCGCCGGCAGCGGCTCGAAGCCCGGGTGGGCGGCCGAGAACGCCTCGACGATGGCTTCGTTCTCGGCCTCGAGCAGGCTGCAGGTCGCGTAGACCAGCCGTCCGCCGGACTTCAGCAGCCGCGCCGCACTGGCCAGGATCGCCCCCTGCTTGGCCTGCAGTTCCTGGACCGCCGTCGGCGACTGGCGCCACTTCAGGTCGGGGTTGCGTCGCAGCGTGCCGAGGCCCGAACAGGGCGCGTCGACCAGCACGCGGTCGATCTTGCCGGCCAGGCGCTTGATGCGCTCGTCGCGCTCGTGGGCGATCTGCGCCGGGTAGACGTTCGACAGCCCGCTGCGCGCGAGCCGCGGCTTCAGCGCCTCGAGCCGGTGCCCGGCGACGTCGAAGGCGTAGAGCCGCCCGGTGTTGCGCATCATCGCGCCGAGCGCGAGCGTCTTGCCCCCGGCGCCGGCGCAGAAATCGACCACCATCTCGCCGCGCCGCGCCTCGGTCAGCAGCGCCAGCAGCTGACTGCCCTCGTCCTGCACCTCGATGTCGCCGCGCAGGAACACGTCCAGCCGCTGCAGGGCCGGCTTGCCCTGCACCCGCAGCCCCCAGGGCGAGTAGGGCGTCGGCTCGGCCTCGATGCCGGCCTCGGCCAGCGCCGCGCGCACCTCGTCGCGCTTGGCGCGCAGCGCATTGACGCGCAGGTCCAGCGGCGCCGGCTGCTCGAGACTCTCGACCAGCGGCCAGAACCCCGCCTCGCCCAGCGCCGCCTTCAGCGGCCCGGCCACCCAGTCCGGCAGGTTGTGGCGCAGCTTCTCCGGCAGCGTGGCGACGTCGATCGATCGGGCGCGATCGAGCCACTCGCGCTCAGGCGGTGTCAGCGCCGCGCGCAGCAGCGCCTCGCCGCCCTGCCAGCCGAGCGCCACCAGGCGGCGCTCGAGCGGCCCGGCACCGGACTGCGCGAGATGCTGGAACAGCAGCCTGCGGCGCAGCACGGCGTAGGCGGTCTCGGCCAGCGCGTGGCGTTCCCGGGAACCCAGCTCACGGTGCTTGCGAAAGAAGGCGGACACGACGCCGTCGGCCGGCGCGTCGAGCTTCAGGACGGACCGCAACAGGTCGGTGGCGAGGTCGAGCAGGGCCGCTGGATGCATCGGCCCGATTATCGGGCGTGCCGCCTCACAGACCGCCGGCCGCGAGCGCCTCGCGCACCGCGCTGGCCTGGCGGCGCGAGACCGCCAGCCATTCGCCGGTCGGCTTCACGCACACCGCCCAGCCCTCGGCGCCCTCCTCCTCGCTGGCGCGGCGCTCGAGCGCCTGCACCGCCGAGCGCGCGACGATCGCGTTGCGGTGCACGCGCAGGAAGCGCTCGCCGAGGCGCTGCTCGAGATCGGACAGGGCATCGTCGAGCACGTAGCTGTGCACCGCGGTACGCAGCGTCACGTACTTCAGCTCGGCCTTCAGGTAGAGCACCTCGGCCAGCGGCACGCGCAGCAGCCGGCCGCGTTCGCTGACGACGATCACCGGCTCGACCGCCGGCGCCGGCTGCCCCTCCCCCGAGGCGGCGCACCGGCGCGCGATGCGCTCGAGCGTGAGCTGCAGGCGCTCACGCCGCACCGGCTTGGTCAGGTAGTCGAGCGCCTCCAGCTCGAAGGCGCGCAGCGCATGCTCGGCATGCGCGGTGACGAACACGATCGCCGGCGGACACGGCAGCGACTGCAGCTTGGCGGCCAGACCGACGCCATCGAGTCCC
The DNA here is from genome assembly GCA_035553715.1 of Methylibium sp. GTDB lineage: Bacteria > Pseudomonadota > Gammaproteobacteria > Burkholderiales > Burkholderiaceae_C > Methylibium. Next base: position 7,310 of record DATMJX010000207.1, on the reverse strand, counting down.
GGCATCTGCACGTCGAGGAACACGATCTCGGCCTCGTGCTGACGCAGCCAGGCCAGCGCGGCGGCGGCGTCCGCCGCCTCACCGACCGCGCGGGCGAGCGGCGCGCCACCGGCGCCCGAGGCCTCGCCGATCAGCTGGCCGAGCCGCAGCCGCGCCAGCGGCTCGTCGTCGACGATCAGCGCCCTCAGCACGCGAGCCTCCTCGGAGCGGCAGCGCCACGACGGCCTGCGCTCATGCCATGCCGAGCAGTGGGCGGCTCCCACGCCGGCTGGGCCTGGCTTCGATCCCCGCTGCGCGGAGCCCCTCTCGACCGTCTCACAGCGGCACCACGATCTCGACGCGGTAGAGCGCGCCGTCACGCCCGGCGCGGAAGTCGGCCGCGACGTCGTGCATCAGTCGCAGCCGCTCGCGCACATTGCGCAGCGCGATACCGTGGCCCGGCGCCGAGGCCTGCTCCGGCACGGTGTTGACGACCGCGATCTCGACCTGGCCACGCCGCACCCGTGTGCGCACGCGCACCGTGCCACCGGCGGCCGAGGGCTCGATGCCGTGGCGCACCGCGTTCTCGACCAGCGGCTGCAGGATCAGGGGCGGCAGCTTGGCACGCTCGGCGGCGGGGTCGAGGTCCCAGCGCAGCTGCAGCCGCTCGCCGAAGCGCAGCTGCTCGATCGCGAGATAGCGGCGCGCCAGCTCGACCTCCTCGTGCACGGTCGCCGCGGCCTGGCTGCCGCCGTCGGCCAGCGCGACGCGGAACAGCTCGGCCAGGTCTTCGAGCACCGCCTCGGCGCGCGCCGGATCGACGCGCACCAGCGTGATCGCGGTGTTCAGCGTGTTGAACAGGAAGTGCGGACGGATGCGGGATTGCAGCTCCGCGAGCCGGGCGGTCGTCGCGGCGGGCAGTCGCAGTCGCGCGCGCTGGCGCAGCCACAGCCAGAACACGGCCGCCAGTGCCGCACCGGTCGCACCGACCTGCAGCCAGCGCTGCATGCCAGCCGCTGCGGGTTGCAACTGATCCCAGCCCCACCACGGCAGCCACGCGCAGGCCGCCCCCCAGGCGGCGGCACCCAAGGCCTGCACAGGCACTGCCCGGCGTTCCAGGCAGCGGCTGGCGAGGCAGCCCCCCGCCAGCCACAGCAGCAGCCCCGGCAGCGCCACGGCCGACGCGCTCGCGAACAGCATCCACCAGGCGTCGGCGCCCGTGGCGACATAGCCCACACCCAGCGCGAGCACACCGTGCACGAACAGCAGCGCACGCAGCATCACGCCGGGCTGGCAGAGGTCGGGTGGCACCCGGGCCGGTGGAGGCGGCAGCCCGGCCAGCGCATCGAGCCCCGTCGTGCCGAAGCCCGTCATCGGAGGCGCCGCAGTGGCGGCCGCATCGGTCGGCAGAGGGGGACGGGGCGACGGGATCACTGAGGGCGGCTCCTACAATCGATTGTCCACAACCGCGCCGCCCGCCAGCAAGGCCGGCGCGCCGCCTCCATGACCTCCTCCAATCCCCTCGCCAACAAATCCCAGGCCTGGTCGGCGCTGTTTTCCGAGCCCATGAGCGAGCTGGTGCAGCGCTACACCGCCAGCGTCTTCTTCGACCAGCGGCTGTGGCGCGCCGACATCGAGGGCTCGCTGGCCCATGCCGAGATGCTGGCCGCGCAAGGCATCCTGAGCCCCGCGGACCATGCGGAGATCCAGCGCGGCATGGCACAGATCGTCGCGGAGATCGAGGCCGGGCGCTTCGAATGGAAGCTCGAGCTCGAGGATGTGCATCTCAACATCGAGGCGCGCCTGACCCAGCTCGTCGGCGATGCCGGCAAGCGGCTGCACACCGGCCGCTCGCGCAACGACCAGGTCGCCACCGACGTGCGGCTTTGGCTGCGCAGCGAGATCGACGCCATCGCCGCGCTGCTGACCGAGCTGCAGCGCGCGCTGGTCGGCGTGGCGGATCGGCATGCCGACGTGATCCTCCCCGGCTTCACCCACCTGCAGGTCGCGCAGCCGGTCAGCTTCGGCCACCACCTGCTGGCCTATGTGGAGATGTTCGCGCGCGATGCCGAGCGCCTGGACGACGTGCGCCGGCGCGTCAACCGCCTGCCGCTCGGCGCCGCCGCGCTGGCCGGCACCAGCTACCCGCTGGACCGCGAGCGCGTCGCGCGCACGCTGGGCTTCGAGGCCGTGTGCCAGAACTCGCTCGACGCGGTGAGCGACCGCGATTTCGCGATCGAGTTCTCGGCCGCCGCGGCGCTGTGCATGGTCCATGTCAGCCGGCTCAGCGAGGAGCTGATCCTGTGGATGAGCCAGAGCTTCGGCTTCATCGACCTGCCCGACCGCTTCTGCACCGGCTCGTCGATCATGCCGCAGAAGAAGAACCCCGACGTGCCCGAGCTGGCGCGCGGCAAGACCGGCCGCGTGGTCGGTCACCTGATGGGCCTGATCACGCTGATGAAGGGCCAGCCGCTGGCCTACAACAAGGACAACCAGGAAGACAAGGAGCCGCTGTTCGACACGGTGGACACCTTGAAGGACACGCTGCGCATCTTTGCCGAGCTCGCGGCCGGCATCGTCGTCAAGCCCGAGGCGATGGAGCGCGCCGCGCTCAAGGGCTACGCGACGGCCACCGATCTGGCCGACTACCTGGTCAAAAAGGGCCTGCCCTTCCGCGACGCGCACGAGGTCGTTGCGCACGCGGTCAAGACCGCGATCGGCCAGGGCGTCGACCTCGCCGCGCTGCCGCTGCCGGCGCTGCAGGCCTTCCACCCGGCGATCGGCGAGGATGTCTACACGGTGCTGAGCCTGCAGGGTTCGCTGAACGCGCGCCAGGTGCTCGGCGGCACCGCCCCCACCCAGGTGCGGGCGCAAGTCGCACGCCACCGCGCGCGGCTCGGCGCCTGAGCTCAGCCGACCAGGTTCGCCAGCGTCAGCAGCGCCAGCAGCAGCATCCACAGCACCACCGAGCGCCACACCAGCCCGACGATGCTGCGCAGGTGGCCGAGCTCGGGCGTGAGCCCGGGCGTCGAGCCGGTGGCGTCGGCATCGCCCGCCGCGGCCCCCGCCGCCAGGCCCTTCGAGCGGTCGGTCGCCAGCGGCGGCGGCGCGCTGCCCCCCAGGCGCACACCGACCGCACCCGCTGCGGCAGCCAGCACGACGCCGTCGTTGCCGCGCACCCACAGCACGGCGTCGCGACGCCAGCAGTCGACCGCCTCCTCGAAGTTGCCGACCACCGCAAAGCCGAAGGCGGTGAGCCGCGCCGGCACATGGTCGATCCCCGCGAACAGCGATTGCGAGCGCTGCATCAGCCGTTCGTTGATCGGCACGCCGGCGGTGCGGCTGCGGAAGGCCCAGTAGCGGCTCGAGAACTCGGCCAGCCGGTACAGCACCGCGCCGGCCGGCCCCAGGCCCAGTGCCGACAGCAGCACGAACCAGAAGAACACGCCGAACACATGGCGGTGCGCGGCGATCAGCGAGTGCTCGATCACCTGGCGCAGCAGTTCGGCACGCGGCAGCTCGCTGACGTCGAGGTGGCGCCACTCGGCGAGCAAACGCCGCGCCTGGATCTCGTCGCCGCGCTCGAGCGCTTCGCGGATGTCGGTGAAGAAATGGCTGAAGTGGCGAAAACCCAGCGTCAGGTAGAGCACCACGACGTCCCAGGCCAGCGCGAGCAGCAGACTGAAATGCGCCGCCGCCACATGCACCGCCAGCACCGCCAGCGACGGCAGTAGCACCGTGATCAGCCATACGACCCAGGCGTGCTGGTCACGGCCGGCGTCGAAATTGCGGCCGACCCAGCCGGTCCATGCGACCAGCGCCTGATGCACCCCGTTCTGGCGCGGCAGCGGCCGCAACTGCTCGATGAACAGTGCCAGCAGCACTGCGAAGAAGCTCATGTGGCGATGATACCGAGCGCCCTGCGCGCAGCAGTCCGTGCGAACGCCGAATCAGGCGCTGAGGAAGCGGTAGAAATTGCGCAGCATCGCGGCGGTCGCGCCCCAGATGAAGTAAGGCTGTGGCGCATCGGGCGGCTGCCAGGGCATCGCGAGGAACTCGCGCCGGCCGCCCTGCCACTCGAAGGCATGGCGCTGGTGGTGGGCCGGCGTCATCAGGAAAGCCAGTGGTACCTCGAAGACTTCGGCCACCTCGAAGGGGTCGGGCTGCAGCGCGAAGCCAGGCTCGACCAGTGCGACCACCGGCGTGACGACGAAGTTGGTCACCGTCGTGTAGACCGGCAGGCTGCCGACCACGTCGATGTGGGCACGGGCGAGGCCGATCTCCTCCTCGGTCTCGCGCAGCGCGGTCGCGACCGCGTCGGCGTCGTCGGGTTCGGCGCGCCCGCCGGGGAAGCTGATCTGGCCGGCGTGGTCCTTCAGGTGGTCGGTACGGCGGGTCAGCAGCAGGGCCAGCCCGTCATCGCGCATCACCAGCGGCAGCAGCACCGACGCGGCGGACAGCTCGCGTTCGAGCAGGCGGCCGTCGCCGGGGATCTCGGGCTGCCACTCGGGCGGCACGAGGAAACGCTGCCGGAGGGCCGCCGGCCGCAGCCGATCGAGCGCCACCGCGGGCAGGTGCGCATCGCGGCCGATCACCGGCACCGACTGCGGATCGAGGATCGGGACGCGCTGGCTCATGCCGCGAGCTTACGAGGTCCGAAATGAACAAGCCGCCCCTGGGGGCGGCTTGTTCGTGAGAGGCGAGCCGCTTTGGCTTCGCCGGAAGCTCGCCTCAGGCGAGCTTCTCCTTGATCCGCGCCGACTTGCCGCTGCGCTGGCGCAGGTAGTACAGCTTGGCGCGGCGCACGTCGCCGCGGCGCTTGACCTCGATGCTGGCGATCAGCGGGCTGTAGAGCTGGAAGGTCCGCTCGACGCCTTCGCCGCTGGAGATCTTGCGGACGATGAAGCTGCTGTTGAGGCCGCGGTTGCGCTTGGCGATCACCACGCCTTCGTAGGCCTGGACGCGCTTGCGGGTGCCTTCGACGACGTTGACGTTGACGATCACCGTGTCGCCGGGCGCGAAGGCCGGGATGGTCTTGCCGAGCCGGGCGATTTCTTCCTGCTCGAGGGTCTGGATCAGGTCCATGGGTTCTCCTGGCGATCTTGCCCGCGCCGGCCGCGCATGCTGCGTGGACCTCGAAGAGCCGGGTAGAGGATCGAAAAGCTTTCGATTATAGGGCCAAGCCGCGCAGATACTGCTCGTCGGCCCCCGTCAGCCGGCCGGCGGCACGCGCTGCGACGATCAGGTCCGGACGCCGCCGCGCGGTCAGCTCGAGCTGGCGCTCGCGTCGCCAGCGGGCGATCTGGGCGTGATGACCGCTCAACAGCACGGACGGCACTGCGCCGTCGGCAGCGTCACCAAGCCGCTCCGGACGGCTGTAATGCGGGCAGTCGAGCAGGCCGTCGGAGAAGCTGTCCTGGGCGTGCGAGGCCGCGTCGTTCAGCACGCCGGGCTGCAGACGCGCCACGGCATCGAGCAGCGCCAGCGCCGGCAGTTCACCACCGGACAGCACGAAATCCCCCAGGCTCAGCTCCTCATCGACATGGCGGTCGATGAAACGCTGGTCGACGCCCTCGTAGCGTCCGCAGACCAGCACCGCGCCGGAACTGGCGGCGAGCGCCTCCACCCGCGCCTGCGTCAGCGGCGCGCCGGCCGGGCTGAACAGGATCACCGGCTTGCGCGCCCCGCCCTCCTCCGACCGGATGGCGGCAAGCGCACGCTCGAGCGGCTCGACCAGCATCACCATGCCCGGTCCACCGCCATAGGCACGGTCGTCGACGCGGCGGTAGGCATCGTCGGCATGGTCGCGCAACGGCCACAGCCGCAGCTCGATCGCCCCGCCCTCGAAGGCGCGACGGGTCACGCCGGCCGTGCGCAGCGGCGCGAACCACTCGGGGAACAGCGTGACGACGTCGAAGCGCATCGCCGGCGCCTCAGTAGTCCAGGCCCCAATCGACCCGGATACGCCGCCCTGCAAGGTCGACCTCGTCGATGTACGCGGCGACAAAGGGGATCAGCCGCTCCAGCGGCGGGCTCGCGGTCTGATCGACCACGCGCAGCACCGAATGGGCCCCGGTGTCGAGCAAGTCGGCGACCGTACCCAGCGCCTCGTCGGCACGGTTGAGCACCGTCAGGCCGATCAGATCGACCCAGTAGAACTCATCAGGGTCGGCGCTCGGGAAACTCGCGCGCGAGACGAACACGCGGCAACCCGCCAGCGCCTCGGCGGCATTGCGGTCGCCGATGTCCTGCGCCATCGCGACGATCGCATCGCCCTGCTCGCGCGCGCTCGTCACGCGCAGCAGCAGGGGCGGCTTCGCCACGCCAGCGGGCCGGCCCTCCGGCGCGCGGAGATACCAGCGTTTGGAAGAGAACAGCGCCTGCGGGTCCGAGGAGAAGGGCAGCACCTTGATGCCGCCCTTGATGCCCCAGGCGTCGATGATGCGGCCGACCTCGACCGCATCATCGGGCCAGACCGGCTCGTCGTCGCGCGTGGGCGACATGGCGTGCGCGGCCCGGCGCGGACTCAGGCCGCGGGCGCGGCCTTGGCCTTGGCGTCCTTGACCAGGCGCTCGACCGTCGGCGAGAGCTGGGCACCGACACTGACCCAGTGCTCGATGCGGTCGAAAGCGACGCGCAGCGGCTCCTCGCCACCGGAGGCGACCGGGTTGTAGAAGCCCACGCGCTCGAGGAAGCGGCCGTCACGACGGCAGCGCGCCGGCGCGGCGACGATGTTGTAGAACGGGCGCTTCTTGGAGCCGCCACGGGCGAGTCGGATCACGACCATGATGTTTCCTTCAATCCTGTTGAGGATCCACCGCACCCGGAGACACTCGGGGCCTGCGAATCGGGTCCGGCCGGAGCCGGGCAAGTCGGTGTCGTAGATACGCCCAGCCGACTCGAAAGCCTGGCCGGACCGCCACCGAAACCGCACATTATAAACTTGCCCGCGATGACTTTGCCCCCCTCTCCGGCCCCGCTGCTGCGGCCGAGCCGCCCCGAGGACGTAGCGGCGATCACCGCGATCTACGGCGGGCATGTCGCCCATGGCAGCGGCAGCTTCGAGCTGGAGCCGCCCGGAGAGGCCGAGATGGCGCGCCGCCGCGACGACATCCTGACCCAGGGCCTGCCCTGGCTGGTGGCCGAGCAGGCGGGGCAGCTGCTCGGCTTTGCCTACGCCAACCGCTTCCGCCCGCGCCCCGCCTACCGCTATGCGCTCGAGGACTCGGTCTATGTCGCCGAGCCGGCCCAGCGCCGCGGCCTCGGGCGGTGGCTGCTGGCCGAGCTGATCGCACGCTGCGAAGCGCTCGGTGCACGGCAGATGTTCGCGC
>DATMJX010000206.1:0-5372 GCA_035553715.1 Methylibium sp. | reverse complement strand
TCTAGGAGGCCGTCAAAGAAGTGGCGGTCGCGCTGGCTGGCAAGAAGATCAGCCAGCGCGTCGAGCGCTTCAAGGACAAGATCCACCGGCGCAGGCAGTAGCGATCGCGGCCGGCGGCGCCGCCCTGGGCGAGGTTGGGGCGGCTGAGCAGCCGCTTGAGGTTGATCGCGGTCGCTGCGACGAGCGCTTGGAGCTGCAGCGCGGCGGTTCCGCGTCGTCTGGCGCGCCCGAGGCCATGCTGGAGCTTGAGCTCGCCGATCGCGCCCTCGCCGTGCGTCATCCGATCGATCGTGGCGCTGATGCCGGCCGACGTCTTGCATCTCGCTCGGGCCGCCTGCGCTTCGACACCCTTTTTGGCCTGATGCGCCTGGGGCGGGATGAACGCCACGACCCCGAGCCGCTCAAGGCGCCCATAGACGTCCTTGCCGGCGTAGCCCTGGTCGGCGCAGACCTCGCTGACCTGGTGGCCGGCCCAACGGGCGCGCGCGATCAACGCCGGCAGCGCGTCACCCTCGTGGCCGGTCGCGCGCTCGGCCTGGACGGCGACGATGACCCGCGCTTTCGGATCGGTGGCGACCTGCACGCGGTGCACCAGATGCGGCCGCTGCCCGGGCTTGTGCCTGAGCTTGGCGTCCGGATCGGTCCGCGAGACCACGGTCGCGTTGGACGCCGAGCGCTTCGGCGTCGGCCCCGAACGCGGCGCAGCCAGCGCCAGTTGCGGCCGCCCGCCCGGCGCGTCGTCATCCTCATCAGCCGCGCGCTGCTCGCCCTCACCCTCGATGACCTGCAGTTCGGCGCGCAAGCTCTTCAGCGCGGCGTCAGCCTCAACATGCGTGGCATCGACAACCAGCCGCCGGCCGTCCAGCAGGCCATGCTCGCGGCACTGCGCGAGCACCTGCGTAAACAGCTGCTCAAACACCGAAGACCCCGCAAAGCGCTGCGTCTGCGCGTGACTGACAGTCGCGTGGGACGGCAGCGCCTCCGTCAGCCCATAGCCCAAAAACCGTCGGATCGCCAGGCTGTCATGCGCGACGCGCAGCACCCGCCGCATCGACCCGATGCCCTCGACCGCCCCGACGAGCACGAGCTTGACCAGCACCACCGGATCCACCGACGGCCTGCCGAAGTCGGTGTAGAAGGGCTCGGCCGACGCCCTGACCGCCGACCACGACACCAGCCGCTCGATCCGCCGGAACCTGCAATCGATCGGCACCAGCTCATCCAGGCTGACCATCTGCAGCTGACGGGTCTCCTCGCCCGTCCGCGCCACACCCAAAGCCATACCAAGAACACTAAGAAGTCGCCCGGACAGAACCGGACGACTTCTTTGACAGGCTCCTAGCTGTCCTGCCCATGGTCTTGGTGAACGCGGCTGATGGGTGGCCGGTCGCCGAGTGAGGTGTGTGGTCTGCGGCGGTTGTAGTAGCGCAGCCAGGATGACAGGGCGCGGTCGCGGAGGGTGCTGTTAAGCCAGATGCGGCCGTGCGCCCATTCGCGGTCGAGGGTCTGGATGAACCGCTCGACCTTGCCGTTCCAGCGCGGCGTGTAGGGCGGCGTGCGGATGTGCTTGATGTTCTGTTCGGCGAGCAGCTCGCGCAGCGTGCGGTTGTGGCGGTAGACGAAGGCGTTGTCGGTCATCAGCGCTTGCGTGGGGCCGCAGCCCTGCTCGCGCATCCAGTCCAGCGCTCGGGTGAGCGTCGCGGTGACCGCGGCGGCGTTGTCGGCGGCGTGCAGCTCGACGTAGCCCAGGCGGGAGTTGTCGTCGACGACGCAGTGCGCGTAGATGTAGCCGCTGCCGCGGTTGCGAGCCAGCTCGGTGCGCTCGCCGGTGGCGAAGTGCCCGGGAACCTCAAAGCGCTGCAAGCGCTTGGTGTCCATGTGCAGCAGCGCGCCGGGCTGCGACCACTCATAGCGCCGGAAGGTCTCGCGCTGGGTGGCGGGCCGCCGCCGCGAGCAGCCGTGTCGGGCGAGGACCTTGTGGATCGTCGACCGGCGAAACCCGACGATGCCGGCCAGGCCGGCGGGCCCGAGGTTGGTGCGGGCCCGGGCGTCGAGGATGCGCTGCTCTTGCTCGGCGGTCAGCCGCCACGGACACGACCTCGGGACCGGCGGTCTGGCCCGCGCCCAGGCACCTGAGGCGCGCTCCTGGTCACTGGCAGCCAGATAGCGGTGCCACCACTTGTGCGCGGTGGCGGGCGCGACGCCGCTCGCGGCCGCGGCCGCTCGCAGCGTCGCGCCCGCCGCCACCCGCTCAACGAGCTCGATCCGCCCGCGCAGTCCGAGCTTGCATCTACCGTCTTCCATCGTCCGGCCCTCCGGTTTTGGGTTGCAGTCCGCAAACCGCAGCCTCGACCGGAGGCCGGACAACTCCTTCTCAGCTGTTCACGAAGACCGTGGGCAGCTCATCTAGCGGGTCACCCGGGCGCGCCCCGCGAGCACGCGCACCCGCGCCTTGCGGCAGCCGGGGGCCCACGTCACGGCGCTGCCGCGGCGCCCGAGCCAGATGCGCAGGGCGCCCGACCGGACGTCGGCCCCGCCGGCGCGCAGGACGAGCTTCGTCCGCGGCCCGGGGCCGCAGCGGCCGCGGTCGCGCAGCCGCAGGCGGCCCGCTTGCACGCCGTCGAAGCGCACGATGCCGCGGCGCAGGTCGACGCGCGAGCGCCCCGCGGCGATCCGCACGGCGCCGCGGCGCCGTGCGGATCGCCGCGGGGCGCTCGCGCGTCGACCTGCGCCGCGGCATCGTGCGCTTCGACGGCGTGCAAGCGGGCCGCCTGCGGCTGCGCGACCGCGGCCGCTGCGGCCCCGGGCCGCGGACGAAGCTCGTCCTGCGCGCCGGCGGGGCCGACGTCCGGTCGGGCGCCCTGCGCATCTGGCTCGGGCGCCGCGGCAGCGCCGTGACGTGGGCCCCCGGCTGCCGCAAGGCGCGGGTGCGCGTGCTCGCGGGGCGCGCCCGGGTGACCCGCTAGATGAGCTGCCCACGGTCTTCGTGAACAGCTGAGAAGGAGTTGTCCGGCCTCCGGTCGAGGCTGCGGTTTGCGGACTGCAACCCAAAACCGGAGGGCCGGACGATGGAAGACGGTAGATGCAAGCTCGGACTGCGCGGGCGGATCGAGCTCGTTGAGCGGGTGGCGGCGGGCGCGACGCTGCGAGCGGCCGCGGCCGCGAGCGGCGTCGCGCCCGCCACCGCGCACAAGTGGTGGCACCGCTATCTGGCTGCCAGTGACCAGGAGCGCGCCTCAGGTGCCTGGGCGCGGGCCAGACCGCCGGTCCCGAGGTCGTGTCCGTGGCGGCTGACCGCCGAGCAAGAGCAGCGCATCCTCGACGCCCGGGCCCGCACCAACCTCGGGCCCGCCGGCCTGGCCGGCATCGTCGGGTTTCGCCGGTCGACGATCCACAAGGTCCTCGCCCGACACGGCTGCTCGCGGCGGCGGCCCGCCACCCAGCGCGAGACCTTCCGGCGCTATGAGTGGTCGCAGCCCGGCGCGCTGCTGCACATGGACACCAAGCGCTTGCAGCGCTTTGAGGTTCCCGGGCACTTCGCCACCGGCGAGCGCACCGAGCTGGCTCGCAACCGCGGCAGCGGCTACATCTACGCGCACTGCGTCGTCGACGACAACTCCCGCCTGGGCTACGTCGAGCTGCACGCCGCCGACAACGCCGCCGCGGTCACCGCGACGCTCACCCGAGCGCTGGACTGGATGCGCGAGCAGGGCTGCGGCCCCACGCAAGCGCTGATGACCGACAACGCCTTCGTCTACCGCCACAACCGCACGCTGCGCGAGCTGCTCGCCGAACAGAACATCAAGCACATCCGCACGCCGCCCTACACGCCGCGCTGGAACGGCAAGGTCGAGCGGTTCATCCAGACCCTCGACCGCGAATGGGCGCACGGCCGCATCTGGCTTAACAGCACCCTCCGCGACCGCGCCCTGTCATCCTGGCTGCGCTACTACAACCGCCGCAGACCACACACCTCACTCGGCGACCGGCCACCCATCAGCCGCGTTCACCAAGACCATGGGCAGGACAGCTAGGAGCCTGTCAAAGAAGTCGTCCGGTTCTGTCCGGGCGACTTCTTAGTGTTCTTGGTATGGCTTTGGGTGTGGCGCGGACGGGCGAGGAGACCCGTCAGCTGCAGATGGTCAGCCTGGATGAGCTGGTGCCGATCGATTGCAGGTTCCGGCGGATCGAGCGGCTGGTGTCGTGGTCGGCGGTCAGGGCGTCGGCCGAGCCCTTCTACACCGACTTCGGCAGGCCGTCGGTGGATCCGGTGGTGCTGGTCAAGCTCGTGCTCGTCGGGGCGGTCGAGGGCATCGGGTCGATGCGGCGGGTGCTGCGCGTCGCGCATGACAGCCTGGCGATCCGACGGTTTTTGGGCTATGGGCTGACGGAGGCGCTGCCGTCCCACGCGACTGTCAGTCACGCGCAGACGCAGCGCTTTGCGGGGTCTTCGGTGTTTGAGCAGCTGTTTACGCAGGTGCTCGCGCAGTGCCGCGAGCATGGCCTGCTGGACGGCCGGCGGCTGGTTGTCGATGCCACGCATGTTGAGGCTGACGCCGCGCTGAAGAGCTTGCGCGCCGAACTGCAGGTCATCGAGGGTGAGGGCGAGCAGCGCGCGGCTGATGAGGATGACGACGCGCCGGGCGGGCGGCCGCAACTGGCGCTGGCTGCGCCGCGTTCGGGGCCGACGCCGAAGCGCTCGGCGTCCAACGCGACCGTGGTCTCGCGGACCGATCCGGACGCCAAGCTCAGGCACAAGCCCGGGCAGCGGCCGCATCTGGTGCACCGCGTGCAGGTCGCCACCGATCCGAAAGCGCGGGTCATCGTCGCCGTCCAGGCCGAGCGCGCGACCGGCCACGAGGGTGACGCGCTGCCGGCGTTGATCGCGCGCGCCCGTTGGGCCGGCCACCAGGTCAGCGAGGTCTGCGCCGACCAGGGCTACGCCGGCAAGGACGTCTATGGGCGCCTTGAGCGGCTCGGGGTCGTGGCGTTCATCCCGCCCCAGGCGCATCAGGCCAAAAAGGGTGTCGAAGCGCAGGCGGCCCGAGCGAGATGCAAGACGTCGGCCGGCATCAGCGCCACGATCGATCGGATGACGCACGGCGAGGGCGCGATCGGCGAGCTCAAGCTCCAGCATGGCCTCGGGCGCGCCAGACGACGCGGAACCGCCGCGCTGCAGCTCCAAGCGCTCGTCGCAGCGACCGCGATCAACCTCAAGCGGCTGCTCAGCCGCCCCAACCTCGCCCAGGGCGGCGCCGCCGGCCGCGATCGCTACTGCCTGCGCCGGTGGATCTTGTCCTTGAAGCGCTCGACGCGCTGGCTGATCTTCTTGCCAGCCAGCGCGACCGCCACTTCTTTGACGGCCTCCTAGA
>DATMJX010000205.1:0-8776 GCA_035553715.1 Methylibium sp. | reverse complement strand
ACCGTTGCGTCGCAACCGCGCGCTGCAGGCGATGCTGCTGTGGCTGGCCGGCCTGTGGGTCGTGACGGCCATCGCGCCGCGCTACCCGCGCGACTGGCTGCTCGAGAACCTGCTGGTGTTCTTCTCGGTCGCGTTGCTGGGGGCCACCTGGCGGCGCTTCGCGTTCTCGAACCGCGCCTACGCGCTGTTCACGCTCTTCCTGTCGCTGCACCTGGTCGGCGCGCACTACACCTATGCGGAGGTGCCGCTGGGCTTCTGGCTGCAGGAGGCGCTCGGTCTGGGCCGCAACCCCTACGACCGCCTCGTGCACTTCGCCTTCGGGCTGCTGATCGCCGAGCCCTTGCGCGAGCTCCTGGCGCGCGCCGCCGGGCTGCGGCCGGTCTGGGCCGCGCCGATGGCGGTGATGACGGTGCTGGGCCTCAGCGCCTTCTACGAGGGCCTGGAGGCGCTCACGGCGATGCTGGTCAGCCCCGAGCTCGGCGCCGCCTACCTCGGCACCCAGGGCGATGAGTGGGATGCGCAGAAGGACAGTTTCGCCGCGCTGCTCGGCGCCCTGCTCGCGATGGGGCTGCGGGCGGCGGCCGCGCGCGGGTATCGTGCGCGCAACTGACTCGCACCCGACCATGAAGATCCGTTTCCTCGGCGCGGCCGACACCGTCACCGGCTCCAAGCACCTCGTCGAGATGGGGGGCGCCCGCGTGCTGCTCGACTGTGGCCTGTTCCAGGGCTACAAGACGCTGCGCGAGCGCAACTGGGCGCCGCTGGCGGTGCCGCCGGCCTCGATCGACGCGGTGCTGCTGAGCCACGCCCACCTCGACCACGCCGGCTGGCTGCCGGTGCTCGTCAAGCAGGGCTTCAAGGGGCCCGTCTATGCCTCGCCGGCCACGCGCGACCTCGCCGAGGTGCTGCTGCTCGACAGCGCCCACCTGCAGGAGGAGGACGCGCGGCGGGCCAACCGCGGCGGCTGGACGCACCATGCGCCGGCGCTGCCGCTGTACGGCGTGGCCGATGCGAAGCGCGCGATCGCGCGCATCACGCCGGTGGCGGCCGGGCGCGGGCTGCGCCTCGGCGAGCTGATGGTCGAGTTCGCGCCAGCCGGGCACCTGCTCGGGGCGATGTCGCTCGGGTTGCACCACCAGGGCCGCTCGCTGGTGTTCTCCGGCGACCTGGGCCGCCACGACGACCTGCTGATGCCGCCGCCGGCGCAGCGCCCGCGCGCCGACGTGCTGCTGATCGAGTCGACCTACGGCAACCGATCGCACCCCCGCGAGGACGTGCAGGCGCGGCTCGGCGCGATCGTGCGCGCGACCATCAAGCGCGGTGGCACGGTGCTGCTGCCCTCCTTCGCGGTCGGCCGCGCGCAGGCGCTGCTGCTGGTGCTGCAACGCCTGAAGGCGGCCGGCGAGATCCCGGCCGACCTGCCGCTGTTCCTCGACAGCCCGATGGCGACCACCGCGACCGCGCTCTACCAGCGCCACCGCAAGCTGCTGCGCGTGCCGGCGCGCGAGGCCGGCGCGCTGACCGAGGGCGTGACGCTGATCGAGGGCCCGAAGGAGTCGGAGAAGCTGACGCGGCTGCGCTGGCCCAAGGTCATCATCTCGGCCAGCGGCATGGCCACCGGCGGGCGCGTGCTGCACCATCTGAAGGCGTTGGCGCCGAACCCGCGCAACCATGTCGTGTTCCCCGGCTTCCAGGTTGGCGGCACGCGCGGCGCGGCGCTGGTGGGCGGCGCGCGCGAGGTCAAGATCCACGGCGAGTACGTCGCGGTCAAGGCCGAGGTCAGCCACCTCGAGGGCTTCTCCGGTCATGCCGACGCCGACGGGCTGCTGGACTGGCTGCGCGGCTTCGAGCAGCCGCCCGAGCGCTGCTTCGTCGTGCATGGCGAGGCGGCTGCCGCCGACACGCTGCGCCTGCGCATCCAGGACGAGCTGGGCTGGCGCGTGACCGTGCCCGAGCACGGCGCCGACGTCGAGCTCTGAGCATGGCGCTGCCCGAGGGCGCGGCGGTCGGCCTCGCGGTCGCGCTCGGCGCCGGGCTGCTGATCGGCATCGAGCGCGAGCGTCGCAAGGGGCGGGGCAACGACCGCGAGGCCGCCGGCCTGCGCAGCTTCGCCGTCGCCGCGCTGGCCGGCGCGCTGGCGCAGGGGCTGCCGGTGCCCGGGCTGGTCGCCGTGGGTGCGGCGCTGGTGGCGGCGCTGACGGCGATCGCCTACTGGAAAAGCCGCTCGCGCGACCCGGGCCTGACGACCGAGCTGGCGCTGTTCGCGACCTACCTGATCGGCGTGCAGGCGATGCTGTGGCCGGCGCTGGCCGCGGCCTGCGGAGCCGGGCTCGCGACGCTGCTCGCGCTGCGCGAGCGGCTGCACCGCTTCGCGACCGAGTTGCTGCGCGAGCAGGAGCTGCACGACGGGCTGCTGCTGGCCGCGCTGGCGCTGATCGTGCTGCCGCTGCTGCCGCAGGGCCCGGTCGCGGCGCTCGGCGGCATCGCGCTGCGGCCGCTGGCGGCGCTGGTGCTGCTGATCATGGCGCTGCAGGCGGCCGGCCAGGTGGCGCTGCGCTGGCTCGGGCCGCGCGTCGGCGTGCTGGCGGGCGGCTTCGTGTCGGGCTTCGTGTCGAGCACCGCGACCATCGCCTCGCTCGGCGGCCGCGCGCGCGCCGAGCCGGCGCAGCGCGCGCTGTGGGCCGGCGGGGCGATCGCCTCGGCCGCGGCGACCTGGCTGCAGGCGCTGCTGGTCGTCGCGGCGCTGGCGCCCGCCGCGGCGCTGGCGCTGGCGCCGACGGCGCTGGCCGGCGCGCTGGGGGCCGCCGCCGCGGCCGCGCTCGCCCTGCGCCGTGCCCGGCCCGCCGGGGGCCACGCGGATTCGGCGACGGCGGCGCGCAGCGCACTGCGGCCGCGCGAGGCGCTGACGGTGGCGCTGCTGCTGGCGGGCGCGGCGGTGCTGGTCGCGGCGGCGCAGCGCCGCTGGGGCGAGCTCGGGCTCGAGCTCGGCGTCGCGCTGGCGGCGCTGGCCGATGCGCATGCGCCGGTCGCCTCGCTGGGCGCGCTGCGCGCGGCGGGCTCGGTCGACGATGCGCTGCTGTGCCGCGGCGTGCTGCTCGCGATCGGGGTCAACTCGCTGTCGCGCTGCGGGGTCGCCTGGGTCGCCGGCGGCGCCGGCTATGCGGCGCGCGTCGCCGCCGGGCTGGCGGCGAGCCTCACGCTCGCGCTCGTGGCGGCGACGCTGGCCTGAGGGGGCGGCGCCCGTCAGTGCACCACCAGCAGCGGCAGGCGGCTGCGCGTCATCACCCGCCGGGTCCAGGAGCTCGCCCAGCGTCCGCCGAAGCGGCCCCGGCCGTGCGTGGCCATCACGATCAGGTCGCAGCCGCGCTGGTGCGCGACGGCGTCGATCGCGGCATCGATGTCCTTCGACTGCGCGTACAGGCCCTCGAAGGGCACGCCGGCCGCGCTGGCCTGGTGCGCGAAAGCGGCCAGCACGCTCTCGGCATGGCGCTCGGCCAGCCGGCGCTGCGCCTCGGCCTCCTGCACGCAGTGCCACAGCCCCTGCCCGCTGTCCGCCGGGCGGGAGGGCGGCTCGGCGATGAAGGCGGTGATGGCCGCTCCGAGCTCGCGCGCGAGCCCGAGGGCGGCCGTGATCGCCTGCGCCGACAGGGCGCTGCCATCGATCGGGACGAGCAGGTGCTTGAACAAGGTCGCGCGCGGGGTTGGGAACCACGCCACTCTAGGGCGCGGCGCGACGCACAGCCTTGTCACCGGTCAAGCCCGGGACCCGGCGGCTCAGGCGGCGCGCTGCTCGAGCAGGTGGCTCGCCCCCGGGTACTGCGCCAGCACCTTCTGCAGCCAGGGCAGCGAGGTCTTCAGCGCCGCATGCAGCGTCCACGGCGGGTTGATGACCACCACGCCGCTGCCGGCCAGGCCGAAGCCCTGGTTGTCGAGCGGCTGCACGGTCAGCCGTGCGTGCAGCCAGCCCTTGGGCGCGAGGTTGCACAGGCGCTTGGGCAGCTGCGCCGCCTCCAGCCGGTTGACCTGCGGGTACCAGACGATCACCACGCATTCGGCGAAGCGGCGCAGCGCCTCGCGCACCGCGGCGATCACCTTGGCGTAGTCGGTCTTGAGCTCGTAGGACGGGTCGATCAGCAGCACGGCGCGGCGGCTCGGCGGCGGCAGCTGCGCCGTCAGGCCCGTGAAGCCGTCCTCGTGGTGGACCTCGGTGTGCGGCCGCGCGGCGTGGTGGGCCGCCAGCGAGCGCACGTCGGCCGGGTGCAGCTCGAACAGGCGCAGCGCGTCTTGCGGGCGCAGCAGCTGGCGCGCGAACTCGGGCGAGCCGGGATAGCGACCCAGGCCGCCCTCGGGATTGAAGTCGCGCACGATCTGCACGTAGTCGGCCACCGCCGGCGGCAGGTCGCTGCGGTCCCACAGCCGCAGGATGCCGTGCTCGAACTCGCCCTTCTTCTGCGCCTCCGGGCTGGCGAGCGAATAGCCGCCGGCGCCGGCATGGGTGTCGATCAGCGTGTAGGGCTTGTCCTTGAGCGCCATGTGGCGCAGCACCTGGGTCAGCACCAGGTGCTTGAGGACGTCGGCGTGGTTGCCCGCGTGGAAGGCATGTCGGTAGGCGAGCATCGGTCGATTGTCGCCGTGCGCGCCCGCCGCTCAGGGCCGGGCGTCGCCGAGCGAACGCTGCAGCTCGGCGCAGGGGTCCCGGGGCGGCAGCGGCGGCGTGGCCCAGGTCTCGTCGAAGCCGGGGGTCGACTCGCCCATCGCGGCGCCGGCGCCCAGGCGCACGGTGCGCAGTGCCAGGCCGCTGCCGGCCAGGTGCAGCGGCACGCCGCAGGTGGCGTCGACGTGGTGGACGCCGGCGACCAGCAGCACGACGCGGCCCGGCTGCGCCAGGTGGCGCAGCGTCGCGGCCATCGCGCGGTCGCGCGCGATCTGGACGCGCGTCATCGCGGGCAGGCGCGCGTCGGGCAGCAGGCCGCAATGGCCGTCGCGCACGTCGGCCTCGAGGCGCCGGCGCACCGCCGCGGGCACCGCGGCGTCGAGCGCCGCGTCGTCCATGGCCGCGCGCATCGCCGCGCGCGGCAGGTTGGCGCCGTGCACCGGCACGCCGGCGCGCAGCGCCGCCAGCACGATCGGGCCGTAGGCGGCCCAGGGCCAGCCGGCCTCGTGCCAGGCCAGCGCGGCGCGCACGGCTTCCTCGGGGGCGTCGCGCGGCAGTGCGCGGCTGTCGTGGTCCTGCTCGGCCATCTCGAGCGCCAGCGCGCCGAGCCGGCCCTGCGCGGCCAGCTCGGCGGCCACGCGTGCACTCAGGTGCTGGTGCTCGGGCGCGTCGTGCTGCTCGCCGAGCAGCAGCAAGTCGGCGGCGGGCCAGCCGGCCGCGCGATCCTGGGCGCGCAGCGTGCCGGCCAGGCCCAGCGCCGCCGCGAGGCCGAGCAGGTGGCGGCGCCTCATCCGCGCGCGCGCCGGGCCGACAGGGTGCGGAACATCTCGGCGATGCCGAGCTCGCGCGGCCCGGGCACGAGCTCGAAGGACTCGCCGGCGGCGATCGTGCCGGGCTCGCGCACGGCCAGGTAGAAGCCGCACCAGCCGGACTGCATCATCAGCTTCGCGGCCTGGCTGAAGCCCATCACCGCGTTGAACTTGTAGCAGGGCTGGCGCGGCGCCTGCACCGCGAGCGTGCAGCGCGGGAAGCGCAGCACGTCGCCGACCCAGACCTGGCCCTCGTGCAGGCCCTCGAGCGTGAGGTTCTCGCCAAGGAAGCCGTGCGGCAGCGCCTCCTCCCAGCCGGCGACGCGGGCCTGGGCGCGCACCGTCTGCCAGAACGCGTAGTGCTGCACCGGGTAGGCGTAGACGGCCTTGTCGAGGCCGCCGTGGACCGTCGGGTCGGCCTGCTCGTCGCCGGCCAGGCCGAGCGGGCGCACCGCCACGTCGCCGGCGACGGCGCGCTTGGCGATCCCGCTCATCACGCTGCGCCCCTCGGCCGCGAGCGGGCGCACCGGTGCGACGTTGACGCTGAGGACGCGACCGCCGCTCATGGGCGCCTCGTGTCCGGCGGGGATGTCGGCCGCTCCCCCGGGGAGACGCCGGCCGGGCCGGGGGCGGCCCGGCACCCGGCCCGTGGGCAGGGGATCGGCGGAGGCGGGGTCATGTCGGTGCGGCTTCGGCGTGGACGGCGGCGGCGCGGCCCTCGACCGCCACCGCCTTGAAGCTTGCCACCATCGGCTGGCCCGGCGTGATCGCAAGGCTTTGCACCGAGCGCTGCGTGACCAGTGCCCACAGCCGCTCGCCGGGGGCGGCGGCGGGCGTCAGGCCGAGCTCGACGGCGGCATAGGGCGGCTCGCGCTCCAGCACGCGCAGCACCGTGCCGGCGAGCTGGTTGCTCGCGCTCGAGGCCAGCACCTCGCGCTGCAGCGCGACGTCGCGCGCGCGGATGCGCAAGCGCACCGCGCTGCCCACCGGCGCGGCGATGCGCGGCACCGTGACGTGCTGGCCGGCGACGGCGACGACGCTGAGCTGCCAGGCCTCGAGCTGCTCGGCCACCACGCCGGCCAGCACGCCGCCGGCCTCGAAGCGGCCGACCAGCGGCCCCAGCGTCAGGTCGCTGAGCAGCTCCAGCGCGCCGCCGCTCGCGGCGACCGCGCCGTCGGCCATCAGCACGACGCGGTCGGCCAGGCGCATCACCTCGTCCATCTGGTGGGTCACGTAGAGGATCGGCAGGTTCAGCCGCGCCGGCAGCCCGGCCAGGTAGCCGAGCAGCTCGTGGCGGCGCGGCGGATCCAGCGAGGCCAGCGGCTCGTCCATCAGCAGCGCGCGCGGTCGGGCCAGCAGCGCGCGGCCGAGCGCGACGCGCTGGCGCTCGCCGCCCGAGAGCTGGAAGGGCCGGCGCGCCAGCAGGGGCGCCAGTCCGAGCAGCGTGACGACCTCGTCGAAGCCCGGGCCGTCGTTCGCGCCCGGGGGCGCACGCTTCGCGCCGTACAGCAGGTTGCCGCGCACCGAACGGTGCGGGAACAGGCGGCCGTCCTGGAACACCACGCCGAGGCGCCGCGCCTGCGGCGGCAGATCGATGCCGGCATCGGCGTCGAACAGCGGCACGCCGTCGAGCGCGATGCGACCGGCCGCCGGCCGCAGCAGACCGCAGGCGGCCTGCAGCAGCGTGCTCTTGCCGGCGCCGCTGCGGCCGATCAGCGCGGTGATGCCGCGCGGCGGCACCTCGAGACGGCCCTGCACCGTGGCGGCGCCGCGCACGACCCGCACGTCGATCGCGAGGCTCATGGCGTCGTCCCGAGCGCGCGCGCGAGGCGACGCGAGCCCCACTGCGCCAGCGCCAGCGCCGCGAAGGCCAGCACGACCGAGCAGCCCACCAGGCGCAGCGCCGCGGCCTCGCCGTCGGCACTCTGCAGCGCGCTGTAGATCGCCAGCGGCAGCGTCTGCGTCTGGCCCGGCACGTTCGAGACGAAGGTGATGGTCGCGCCGAACTCGCCCAGCGAGGCCGCGTAGCCGAGCACCGCGCCCGACAGCAGCCCCGGCGCGGCCAGCGGCAGCGTGACGCTGACGAAGGCGTCGAGCCGCGAGGCGCCGAGCGTGCGCGCCGCCTCCTCGAGGCCGCGGTCGACGGCTTCCAGCGCCTGGCGCAGCGCGCGCACCATCAGCGGCAGCGCCATCACCGCGGCGGCCAGCACCGCGCCGCGGAAGGTGAACACGAAGCTCAGGCCGAACCACTCGTGCAGCCAGCGCCCGAGCGGCCCCTGGCGACCGAAGGCCAGCAGCAGCGCATAGCCGATCACGACCGGCGGCAGCACCAGCGGCAGGTTGACCAGCGCCTCGAGCAGCGGCTTGCCCGGCCAGCGGCCGCGCGCCAGCGACAGCGCCAGGCCGAGCGCGACCGGCAGCGTCAGCAGCGTCGCCGTCGCGGCGACCTGCAGGCTGAGCCACAGGGCTTGGAGTTCGAGGTCGGTCATCGCGGCGGCGGCGGGCCGCCGTGACTGTGCCAGAGCCTAGGGGGCGGCGAAGCCGGCCGCCGCGAGCGCCGCGCGCGCCTCGGCGCCGAACAGCTGCCGGTAGAAGCGCTTGGCGGTCGGGTTGGCGCCCTTCAGCAGCGCCGCCGGGTAGCGGATCGGCGCGTGGCTGGCGGCCGGGAAGAGGGCCACGACCCGCACCTTGCCCGAGGCCAGCGCGTCGGTGCGGTAGGTGATGCCCAGCGGGGCCTCGCCGCGCTCGACCAGCGCCAGCGCCGCGCGCACGTTGTCGGCACGCGCCAGGCGCGGTTCGACCTCGGCCCACAGGCCCATGGAGGTGAGTGCTGACTGTGCGTATTTGCCAGCAGGAACGTGGGCTGGGTCGCCGGTGACGATGCGTGCGTCTTGCGTCGCCAAGGCCGTGCGCAGCGTGCCGGCGATGGCCTCGGCGCTCTCGGGCGGCGCGCTCGGTTCGCCGGTGCCGGGCGCGACCAGCGCGAGGCGGTTGCCGACCCAGTTGCGCCGCGTGCCGGGCTCGAGGCGGCCGGACTGCTCGGCCACATCCATCCAGCCTTCGTCGGCGCTGATGAAGAGCTGGGCCGGCGCCCCCTGCGCGATCTGGCGCGCCAGCGTCGAGCTCGAGCCGAAGGAGAACCTGACGCCCGTGTAGCCGCCCTGCCGGGCGATCGCCCGCAGCACGTCGGTCAGGCTGGCGGCGGCGTAGACGATCACGTCCTCGTCGGCCGCGCGTGCGGCCGGGGCCGCGAGCAGCGCGGCGGTGAACAGGGCGAACAGGCGGCGGCTCAGCAGCTTCATCAGGCTCGGTC
>DATMJX010000204.1:0-3774 GCA_035553715.1 Methylibium sp. | reverse complement strand
CAGCCGATGCGTTCTTCGACTTCGACAAGGCGGTCCTGAAGCCCGAAGGCAAGGCCAAGCTCGACGATGTCGTCAGCAAGCTCGGCGGCATCAACCTCGAGGTGATCATTGCTGTCGGTCACACCGACTCGGTCGGCACCGATGCCTACAACCAGAAGCTGTCCGAGCGCCGTTCGGATGCGGTGAAGTCCTACCTGGTGTCCAAGGGCGTCGACGCCAACCGCGTCTACACCGAAGGCAAGGGCGAGAAGCAGCCGGTCGCCGACAACAAGAGCTCGGCCGGCCGTGCGAAGAACCGCCGCGTCGAGATCGAAGTGGTCGGTACGCGCGCCAAGAAGTAAGCCCCTCGGGCCTGCTGGAGAACCCCGCTGCGGCGGGGTTTTCTTTTGGGCCGCTCGTTAGCATGAAGCCATGAGTGCTGCCACCAACGTCGATCCCCAGGAGCTCGCCAAGTTCGCCGAGCTGGCCCACCGCTGGTGGGACCCGGACAGCGAGTTCCGCCCGCTGCACCAGATCAACCCCCTGCGGCTCGAATGGATCGACCGGCTCGCACCGCTGCAGGGCCGGCGCGTCGTCGACGTCGGCTGCGGCGGCGGCATCCTGGCCGACGCGATGGCCCGCCGCGGCGCCGACGTGCTGGGCATCGATCTCGGTACCAAGGCCTTGCGGGTCGCGCAGTTGCACGCTCTCGAGGCGGCCACGCCCTCGGTCCAATACCGTGAGGTCGCCGTCGAGGCGCTGGCGGCCGAGCAGGCGGGCGCCTACGACAGCGTCACCTGCATGGAGATGCTCGAGCATGTGCCCGACCCGTCCTCGGTGGTGCGCGCCTGCGCCGCACTCGCGCGGCCCGGCGGCCACGTCTTCTTCTCGACGCTGAACCGCAATCCGAAGGCCTTCCTGTTCGCGATCGTCGGCGCCGAGTACCTGCTGAAGCTGCTGCCGCGCGGGACCCATGAGTACGCGCGTTTCATCCGCCCGAGCGAGCTGGCGCGCTGGTGCCGTGAGGCCGGGCTCGACGTCGTCGCGACGCGCGGCATGGAATACAACCCGCTCAGCCGGCGTTACCGGATGAGCGAGGACACCAGCGTGAACTACCTGTTCGCGTGCCGCAAGCCATGAACTTCCAGGTCCGCGCGGTCCTGTTCGACCTCGATGGCACGCTGGCCGACACCGCGCCCGATCTGGGCGGCGCGGTCAACCGCATGCGCGCCCGCCGCGGCCTCGCGCCGATGCCGATCGAGCAGCTGCGCCCGGTCGCCTCGGCCGGCGCGCGCGGGATGCTCGGCGCGGCCTTCGCGATGAGCCCGGAGATGCACGGCTACGAGCCGCTGCGCGACGAGTTCCTCGCCGAGTACGCGGCCGCGCTGGACCGCGACACCGTGCTGTTCGACGGCGTGGCCGATTGCCTGGCCGCGCTGCAGCAGCGCGGCCTGCGCTGGGGCATCGTCACCAACAAGGCGACGCGCTTCACCGGCCCGGTGCTCGCCGGCCTCGGCCTGGCGGCCGAAGTCGTCGTGTGCGGCGACACCACGCCGCATGCCAAGCCGCATCCGGCCCCGTTGCTCGAGGCCTGCAACCGCCTGGGCGTGAGCGCGGCCGAGACGGTCTACGTCGGCGACGACCTGCGCGACATGCAGGCCGCACGTGCGGCCGGCATGCCGGCGGTCGCGGCCGGCTACGGCTACCTCGGCGAGTCGCCCGACCTCGAGAGCTGGGGCGCCGACGCGGTGATCGCCTCGCCGATCGCGCTGATCGACCTGCTTCGCCCCTTGCGCTGAGGCGCCACCGCCCGATCGCGGGCCATCCCCGGTTTGACCGGGATCGGGCACGGACGGCACACTCGTTTCATGCCTTCTCTCTCCCTGTCCGGCGCCTGGCGCAACCGTTGGTTCAAGCTCGCCGCGATCCTGGCGGCGCTCGCGCTGCTGTGGACGCTGGCCCTTGGGTGGGCGCTGCCGCGGCTGCTGAAGCCACGCCTCGAGGCCGCGGCCAGCGAAGCCCTGGCCGCGCCCGTCGTCATCGAGTCGCTCGAGCTCGCGCCCTGGTCCTTGCAGGCACGCGTGCGCGGGCTGCGGCTCGGACCGGCCGAGGCACCCTGGGTGCGGATCGCCGAGCTGATGGTCGATGTGTCGGGCGAGTCGCTCTGGCGTTTCGCCCCGGTGCTCGAGCGCGTCGAGCTGCGCGAGCCGCAGATCGAGCTCGAGCGGCTCGAGGCGCAGCGTTTCAATATCTCGCCGCTGCTCGACGCGCTCGCCCGGCGCCCGCCATCGCCGCCCGATGCCGAGCCGGCGCGTTTCGCGCTCTACAACCTGCGGCTCGAGGGAGGTCGCGTGCGGCTCCTCGACCGTGTCAGCGGCGCCGAGCATCGCATCGAGGGGCTGCACATCGGCGTGCCCTTCGTCTCCAACCTGCCGTCCAAGCTCGCCGTCGACGTGGAGCCGTTGCTCGACGCCACTGTCAACGGCAGCCGGCTCGAGCTGCGGGGCAAGACGCTGCCCTTCAGCGAGGGGCTGCGTTCGTCGATCGACGTCGACTGGCAGCAGCTCGATCTGCCGCGCTGGCTTGCCGGTCTGGCGCCGCTGCTGCCGCAGCCGCTGCCGCTTGCCTTGCAGCAAGGCACGCTCGATCTTGCGCTGCGCATCGACTTCGAGCGCCGTGATGCGCCGCAGCCGGATGTGCTGCGCGTCAGCGGCGGCGCGACGCTCACTCGACTCCAGGCGCTGCTGAGCGGGCAGGGCGTCGGCGTCGGCCTCGAGCGGCTCGCTCTCACCGGGCTGGACCTGCGGCCCTTCGAACGCCTGGCCCGCGTCGAGAAGGTCCAGCTTCAGGCGCCGGTGCTGACGGTCGATCTGCCGGCACTGCAGCAGGCCGCACCGACGGCGGCCGGGCAGCCTGTTGCCGCTGCGACGCCGGCGTCGGCGGCGAGCGGCGCTGCGCCCGGTGGCTGGCAATGGTCGGTCGGCCACATCGCGCTGGCCGAGGGCCGCGTGTCGCTCGCCCATCCGGCCTGGCCCGAAGGCCAGGCCCTGGATCTCGCCTCGTTCGAGGTCCAGGGACTCGACGCGCGAGAGGCCGCGGCGCCGGCGACCTTCACACTGAAGGCCGCCGACGCGCAGGGGGCGCGGCTCGCCGTCGACGGCACGCTCGGCGTCGCGACCCGGGAACTGGCGCTGAAGGCCGGGCTGCAGGGGGTCAAGCCGCTGCCCTGGCTCGCGCCCTGGCAGGCGCTGCTGCCGGTGAAGCTGCTCGACGCGACGCTCATGCTGCAGGCGCAGGCCGAGGCCGGCCCGGCCGGCTGGGCGCTGCGCGACGGTGCGCTGCAGGTCGAGGGGCTGCAGCTGCAGCCGATCGCAGCGCCTGCCGGAGCGCGGGCCGGCAACGACCGGCTCGCGCTCGCGCGCCTCGAGGTTGGCGGCGTGCAGCTGCGCGGCGCGCCCGGTCAGCCGCTCGATGCCCAGGTGGCGCAGGTGCGGCTCGACGGGCTCGATGTGCAGGCCGCGCGCGACGAGCGCGGGGGGCTCGCCTGGCTGCCGCCGGCCGCAGCGGGCGGTGCCGCCCCCGCGGCCTCGCCCGCGCGCGATGCCGAAGCGCCGCCACGCTGGCGCATCGACGAGCTGCGCTGCAGCGGCTGCAGCCTCACCTTCGCCGACCGCGGCGTCACACCGGCCGCGCTGCTGGCCGTCCATCGCATCGAGCTTGCGCTGCACCGGCTCTCCAGCGACCTGAGCGGGCCGATCGGCTTCGAGCTGGCCAGTCTGGTCGGCCGCGGTGGCC
>DATMJX010000203.1:0-3467 GCA_035553715.1 Methylibium sp. | reverse complement strand
GTACGCCTCGGGCGGCGCGGACCTGCTGATGGGCTCGGTGACGACGCGCGACGAGGCGCTGCACCAGCAGCTGAAGGCGACCCACATGCGGCTCGGCGTCGGCGTCGGCGCCAACGACGTCGAGTTCGTGCTGCGCTCGCTGCCGACGCTGGCGCTGCGCTACGCGGCGCATGACGCCGCGGCGCGCCAGCTGGCGGCCTGGTGGCGCGAGCGGCCCGAGACCGCCGAGCTGCTGCACCCGGCCTTCGAGGGCTCGCCCGGCCACGCGCACTGGCGCGCGCAGTGCCGCCAGGCGGCCGGGCTGTTCTCGGTCGTGTTCGATCCGGCGATCCCGACGGCGCGCGTCGACGCTTTCGTCGATGCGCTGCGGCTGTTCAAGATCGGCTACTCCTGGGGCGGTCCGGTCAGTCTGGCCGTGCCCTACGACCTGCAGGCGCTGCGCGGCCGGTCGGGCACGCTGGTGCGCTTCTCGGTCGGTCTGGAGGCGGTCGAGGATCTGATCGCCGACTGCGCCCGGGCCCTCGACGCGGCCCGCGGATGAGGACGCTGCTCGTCGCGCTGCTGTGCGCGCTGCTGTGGACGCCACGGCCCGGCCGGGCGGGCGAGCCGCCGTCGCTGCGGCTGGAGGCGCTGAGCTGGACCGAGCTGCGCGAGCAGATCGCCGCCGGCCGCAGCACCGTGCTGCTGCCGATCGGCGGCATCGAGCAGAGCGGGCCGCACCTCGCGCTCGGCAAGCACAACCGGCGTGCGGCCGTGCTGGCGGAGCGCATCGCGCAGCGGCTCGGCAATGCGCTGGTCGCCCCGGTGATCGCCTACGTGCCCGAGGGCGGCATCGATCCGCCCAGCGGCCACATGCGCTGGCCGGGCACGGTCTCGGTCCCGGTCGAGGCCTTCGAGGCCACGCTCGAGCACGCGGCGCGCAGTTTCAAGCGCCACGGCTTCCGCGACGTGATCTTCCTCGGCGACCATGGCGACTACCAGCGCAGCGAGGAGCGTGTCGCGCAGCGGCTCAACCGCGCCTGGGCCACCGAGCCGGGCTGCCGCGTCCATGCGCTGCGCGAGTACTACGACGCGGCCCAGGGCGCCTATGTCGCGGCCCTGAAGGCGCGCGGCTTCGGTCCCGCCGAGATCGGCGAGCATGCCGGCCTGGCCGACACCGCGCTCGCGCTCGCGGTCGACCCGGCGCTGCTGCGCGCGGCGCCGAAGCCGGCCACGCCGGGCGACGGCGTGCGCGGCGACCCCACGCGCGCTAGCGCGGCGCTCGGACAACTCGGCGTCGACGCGATCGTCGACGCCTCGGTGGCCGCGATCCAGGCCCGCACCGCCGCGCGCCGCTGAGGCGCGACCCCCTGTACAGGAGCCCGTCGAACTTGAAGAGCGCATCGACACCATGGAAGGTGGCCGCCGGCCTCGCGCTGGCGGCGGGTCTGATCGCCGGCGCGCTGTGGCTGCGTGGCCGCGACACGGCGCCGGCCTCCGTGCCGGACCGGGCCGCTTCGGCGCCCGCGGCCGCAGCCTCGGCCGCGCCGGTCCCGAGCGACGCCTATGCCGAGACCGGTGCCGGCCGGCTGTCGCCGGCGGTGGCCGGCCATCTCGAGCGCATCTACGTGCCCAACCTGCGTTCGCACGACGTCAGCGTGATCGATCCGGCCAGCAACAAGGTGGTCGACCGCTTCAAGGTCGGCGTCGGTCCGCAGCATGTGGTGCCGTCCTGGGACCTGCAGACGCTGTGGGTCGCGAACAATGCCGAGCGCACCCACGAGGGCAGCCTGACGCCGATCGACCCGCGCACTGGCCGGGCCGGCGCGCCAGTCGAGGTCGACGACCCCTACAACATGTACTTCACGCCCGACGGCGCCTCCGCCATCGTCGTCGCCGAGGCGCGCAAGCGACTCGACTTCCGCGACCCGAAGACGATGGCGCTGCAGTACTCGATCGACACGCCGGGCTGCGGCGGCATCAACCATGCCGACTTCTCGCTCGACGGGCACTATGCGGTCTTCACCTGCGAGTTCGACGGGACGCTGGTCAAGATCGACCTCGCGCAGCGCGCCGTGCTCGGCTACCTGAAGCTGAGCCTGCCGGCGACGCGCTTCAAGCCGCCGGCCAAGGGCCAGCCTTTCGACCCTTCGGCCACCGAGCCCTGCACCGCGAAGAAGGGCATGCCGCAGGACATCCGCATCTCGCCGGACGGGCGCAAGTTCTATGTCGCCGACATGGAGGCCGACGGCGTGCACATCGTCGATGCCGCGGCCTTCGAGAAGATCGGCTTCATCCCGACCGGCCTCGGCGCCCACGGCCTGTACCCGAGCCGCGACGGCAAGCACCTGTACGCCGCCAACCGCGGCAGCCACCGCATCCACGGCGCGCGCCGCGGGCCGGGGCAGGTGACGGTGATCGACTTCGCGACCGACACGGTGCTCGCGCAGTGGCCGATCCCGGGCGGCGGCAGCCCGGACATGGGCAATGTCA
Source organism: Methylibium sp. (assembly GCA_035553715.1). Lineage (GTDB taxonomy): Bacteria > Pseudomonadota > Gammaproteobacteria > Burkholderiales > Burkholderiaceae_C > Methylibium. The sequence continues at coordinate 995 of DATMJX010000203.1, read as the reverse complement.
GTGCCGACGGACGCTGGTTGTGGCTGTCCGGCCGCTACGACGACGAGGTCTACCGCATCGACACGACGGACGGCCGTGTGATCCGCATCCCAGTCGGCGCCGAGCCGCACGGGCTGACGGTGTGGCCTCAGCCCGGGCGCTACTCGCTTGGACACACCGGCAACCTGCGCTGAGGCTCAGGCCTTCGGGCTGCTCACCTGGGTTCGCATCAGCCGGCCCCTGTGCGTCCCGCGAAAGGGCAGGCTCGGGGGCTAGGCCCCCTGGCCCTTCGGGCTGCTCACTTTCGTTCGCATCAGCCGGCCCTTTTCCCGCTCCCAGTCGCGCTTCTTCTCGGTCTCGCGCTTGTCGTGCGTGGCCTTGCCCTTGGCCAGCGCGATGTCGGCCTTCACCCGCCCACCCTTGTAGTGCAGGTTCAGCGGCACCAGCGTGTAGCCCTTCTGCTCGACCTTGCCGATCAGCCGCCGGATCTCGTCCTTGTGCATCAGCAGCTTCTTGGTCCGGTCGGCCTGCGGGTGGACGTGGGTCGACGCGGTACGCAGCGGGTTGATGCGGCAGCCGATCAGGTAGAGCTCGCCGTCCTTCAGCAGCACGTAGCCGTCGGTCAGCTGCACCTGGCCGGCCCGCAAGGCCTTGACCTCCCAGCCCTCGAGCACGACGCCGGCCTCGTAGGTCTCTTCGATCGTGTAGTTGAAGCGGGCCTTCTTGTTCTCAGCGATGGCCATGAAGCCCCTCAATAGAATGGGTGGATTCTAAGAAGCCATGAAACACGTCAAGCGTTCGGTGCTGCTGTGGTACTCGGCCCACGAGATGTACGAACTCGTGACCGCGGTGACCGACTACCCGGCCTTCCTGCCGTGGTGCGAGCGCGCCGACGTGCTGGGCAGCGACGCGAGCGGCATGACGGCACGGCTGCACCTGGCCTACCGCGGGGTGCGGCACGCCTTCACGACACGCAACCATCACGAGCTCGACCGACGCGTCGAAGTCTCGCTGGT
>DATMJX010000202.1:0-8884 GCA_035553715.1 Methylibium sp. | reverse complement strand
GCCCCTGGACGGTGCTGCTGGAGCTCTCGGACGCCGACGGCGAGGCCCCGGCCCGCGCGCGCTTCGAGGCGCTGCTCGAGGCAGCCCTCGAGGCCGGCACGATCTCCGACGCCGCGGTGGCCGAGAGCGTCCAGCAATCGCGCCAGCTCTGGCACCTGCGCGAGAGCATCCCGCTGGCGCAGGCCGAGGAAGGGCTGAACGTCAAGCACGACATCGCGCTGCCGGTGTCGCGCATCCCGGCCTTCATCGCCGCCGCCGACGCCGCGCTGGCGCAGGCCTTCCCCGGCGTGCGGGTGGTCGACTTCGGCCATCTGGGCGACGGCAACCTGCACTACAACGTGCAGTGCCCGGAAGGCGCCGATGCGGCGGCCTTCCTGCGCGAGCACGAGGACGCCGTCAACACCCTCGTCTACGACGCCGTGCTGGCGCATGGCGGGTCGATCTCGGCCGAGCATGGCATCGGCGTGCTCAAGCGCGACACGCTGCCGCACTACAAGTCGGCGGTGGCGCTGAGCCTGATGCGCTCGATCAAGCAGGCGCTCGATCCGCGGGGTCTGATGAACCCCGGCCGCGTGCTCTGAGCCCGCGAGCCCTCGTCTCTCAGTGCTCGGGCCCCTTCAGGGACTCGGGCACCGGCAGGGCATGCACCTCGATGCCCTCGTCGCGCAGCGACTGCGCCTCCTCCTGGCTCGCGCTGCCGCGGATGCCCCGTTCCTGCGCCTCGCCGTAGTGGATGCGACGCGCCTCGTCGGCAAAGCGCTCGCCGACGTCCTCGGTCTGCGCCATCACATGGCGCACCGCGCGCAGCCACAGCGCCTCGACGCTGCGCTGCTCGGGCGTGGCCGGGGGGCTCGTCGACGGGCACGCCTCGGCCACGCGAGCGCCCGACAGGTTCAGCCGCGGCGCGCTCGGCAGGCGCAGTACCTCGCGGCTCGCGCACAGCGGGCACTCGACCAGGCCGCGCCGGCATTGCTCGACGTAGGCGTCTTCGGAGCCGAACCAGCCCTCGAAGGCATGGCCCTGCTCGCACTGGAGGCTGAAAACCTTCATGTCGCGATGATGCGCGGGATTCAGGACGCGGGCGCGGCCTGCCAGCGCAAAGCCCATCGGCCATTGCGCCAATTCACGAGCCAGAGCAGGCCGACCAGCGTCTTGGCGTCGGTCAGCTCGCCGCTGGCCGCCTGGGACTCGAGTTCCTCGATCGGCGCGGCGTAGACGTCCAGGAACTCGCCGGCATCGAGGTGGCGCTCGCCGGCCACCAGGCCGCGCGCGAACCAGACCTCGATGCCCTCGTTCGAATAGCCGATCGCGTTGTGCAGGATCCCGGCGCGGGCCCACTCGACGGCACGGTAGCCGGTCTCCTCGGCCAGCTCCCGCGCGGCGCAGGCCAGCACCGGCTCGCCGGGCTCCAGCTTGCCGGCCGGAAACTCGATGAAGGCCCGGCGCAGCGGATGGCGGTACTGGCGCTCGACGACGACCCGGCCGTCGTCGAGCAGTGGCACGATCATCACCGCCCCGGGGTGGACGATGTATTCGCGCACCGCCGACTGGCCATCCGGCAGTCGCACGGTGTCGCGGCGGACCTCGAGGAATCCGCCGCGCCAGGCCAGCTCGCTCTGGACGCAGGTCTCGCGCAGATGCGCGGGATCCTCGGGCGCACTCATCGCCTCACCTGCCGCAGCGCCGGCCGGCTCAGCCGGCGAGCGCCAGGCGGATCGCGTCCGCGCACATCGTCATCAGGCCTCCTGGCAGGAGGCCGAACACCAGCACCGCCGCACCGTTGAGCACCAGCAGCGAGCGCACCTCGACGGGAGCGACGATTGCCGGCGCCGCCGCGTCGGCCTCGTCGAAGTAGAGGGTCTTGACGACGCGCAGATAGTAGAAGGCACCGATCAGCGACAGCAGCACCGCCACCACTGCCAGCACGATGTAGCCGCTCAGGTTGGTCGTCACCAGCGACTGCAGCACCGCGAGCTTGGCGTAGAAGCCCACCGTCGGCGGGATGCCGGCGAGCGAGAACATGCACACCGCCATCACGCCGGCCAGCAGCGGGCTGCGCTGGTTCAGGCCCCTGAGGTCGGCGATCTCGTCAGCCTCGAAGCCCTGGCGCGCCAGCAGCAGGATCACGCCGAAGGTGCACAGCGTCGTGATCACATAGGCGACCAGGTAGAACAGCGCCGAGCTGTAGCCGTTGGCCGCTGACAGCGTGTTGCCCGAGATCACCGTCGGCGTGAAACCCAGCAGCATGAAGCCGAGCTGCGCGATCGCCGAATAGGCCAGCATGCGCTTGAGGTTGGTCTGCGCGATCGCCGCCAAGTTGCCGATCACCATCGACGCGACCGACAGGATGATCAGCATCTGCTGCCAGTCCACGGCCAGCCCGATCATGCCTTCGACGAGCAGACGGATCGTGATCGCGAAGGCGGCCAGCTTGGGCGCGGCGGCGACCATCAGCGTCACCGCGGTCGGTGCGCCCTGGTAGACGTCGGGCACCCACATGTGGAAGGGCACGACGCCGAGCTTGAAGGCCAGGCCGGCGACGACGAAGACGACGCCGAACACCAGCACCTTCGCGTTGATCGTGCCCGAGGCAATGGCCTTGAACACCTCGCCGATCTCGAGCGCGCCGGTGGCGCCGTACATCATCGACAGGCCGTAGAGCAGGAAGCCGCTGGCCAGCGCGCCGAGCACGAAGTACTTCATCGCCGCCTCGGTGGACACCGCGTGGTCGCGGCGCAGCGCGATCATCGCGTACAGGCTCAGTGACATCAGCTCCAGCCCCAGGTAGAGCACCAGGAAGTGGTTGGCCGAGATCATGATCGAGATCCCGAGCAGCGAGAACAGCGCCAGCGTGAACAGCTCGCCCTTGAGGATCTCGCGGTCGGCGGCGTAGGGCTGCGCGTAGACCAGGCTGACGAAGGTCGCGAGGGTGGCGAACAGCGCGAGCAGATGGCCCAGCGGATCGGCGACCACCATGCCCTGCATCGCGTACAGCGTCGTGGCCTCCTGCCAGTGCGACAGATGCAGCGCGCCGACAGCGACCAGCGTGGCCAGCGACAGCAGGTAGGTCGGCATGCGGCGCGGGGAGCGCACGAACAGATCGACCATCGCGATGACACAGCTCATCGCGAGCAGGACGATCTCGGGAAAGACGGCGTGCCAGTTCATGTCGTTCATCGTGAATGGCCCGTCAGTTCAGCTTGGACACGGCCACGTGGCGCAGCAGCTCGGCCACCGAGGCGTCCATCACGTCGGTGAAGGGCTTGGGGTACACGCCCATCCACAGCGTCGCGGCGGCCAGCAGGCCGAGCATCAGGAACTCGCGGTGGTTGATGTCGGTCAGCGCGCGCACGTCGTCGTTCGCGATGTCGCCGAAGTACACGCGCTTGACCATCCACAGCGTGTAGGCCGCACCGAAGATCAGGGTGGTGGCGGCCAGCAGGCCGATCCAGAAGTTCACCTTGACCGCGCCGAGGATGACCATCCACTCGCCGACGAAGCCGGCGGTGCCCGGCAGGCCGCAGTTGGCCATCGCGAAGAACACCGCCAGCGCGGCGAACTTGGGCATGGTGTTCACCACGCCGCCGTAGGACGCGATCTCGCGGCTGTGCACGCGGTCGTAGAGCACGCCGATGCACAGGAACATCGCGCCCGAGACGAAGCCGTGGCTGATCATCTGCACGATGCCGCCGGCCACGCCGAGCTCGTTGAACAGGAAGAAGCCCAGCGTCACGAAGCCCATGTGGGCCACCGATGAGTAGGCGACGAGCTTCTTCATGTCGTTCTGCACCAGCGCCACCAGGCCGATGTAGAGCACCGCGATCAGCGACAGCGCGATCACGAAGCCGGCCCAGGCGTGGCTGGCGTCGGGCGCGATCGGCATCGAGAAGCGCAGGAAGCCGTAGGCGCCGAGCTTGAGCATGATGGCCGCCAGCACCACCGAGCCGCCGGTGGGCGCCTCGACGTGAGCGTCGGGCAGCCAGGTGTGCACCGGCCACATCGGCACCTTGACCGCGAAGGCGGCGAAGAAGGCGAAGAACAGCAAGGTCTGCGCCGTCATCGGCAACGGCAGCTTGTGCCAGTCGAGGATCTCGAAGCTGCCGCCGCTCTTGTAGTACAGGTAGATCAGCGCCACCAGCATCAGCAGCGAGCCGAGCAGCGTATAGAGGAAGAACTTGAAGGCTGCGTAGACGCGCCGCGGGCCGCCCCAGATGCCGATGATGATGTACATCGGGATCAGCGTCGCCTCGAAGAACACGTAGAACAGCAGGCCGTCGAGCGCACTGAACACCCCGACCATCAGGCCGGAGAGGATCAGGAAGGCGCCCATGTACTGGTGCACCCGCTCGGTGATCACCTCCCAGGCCGAGATCACGACGATGATCGTGATGAAGGCGGTGAGCAGCACGAACCACACCGAGATGCCGTCGACACCCAGGTGGTAGTTGACATTGAAGCGGTCGATCCACGGCGTGTGCTCGACGAACTGCATCGCCGCGGTCGATGCGTCGAAACCGGTGATCAGCGGCAGCGTGACGAGGAAGCCGAGCACCGCGCCGATCAGTGCGATCCAGCGCACCGCGTGGGCGTTCTCGTCGCGGCCGGCGGCGAGCAACACGACGCCGAAGACGATCGGCAGCCAGATGGAAAGCGAGAGGAAGCCCATGTCAGTGCGCTCCGCTCACTTGGCCAGCCACACGAACCAGGTCATCAGCGCGAACACGCCGACGATCATGACCAGTGCGTAGTGGTAGATGAAGCCGGACTGGAACACGCGGACCACCTGGGCGATCCAGCCGACCAGCTTGGCCGAGCCGTTGATCGTGCCGTCGATCAGCGCCATGTCACCGCCCCGCCACAACCCACGGCCGACCAGGCGCGCGGCGGGGGCGATCAGCTTCTCGTTGATCGCATCCATGTAGTACTTGTTCTCGAGCAGTCGGTAGAGCATGCCGAAGCGCGCGTGGAGGGCCGCCGGGATGTCCGGCCGCTTCATGTAGAAGAACCAGGACAGCGCGACGCCGGCCAGCGCGAACCAGAACGGCAGCGTCTGCAGGCCGTGCAGCGCCATCGCCGCCGCGCCGTGGAAACCTTCGGCCAGTTCGGCCATCGCCGGGTGGTGCGCGGTGTTGACGACGATCGCGTCCTTGAAGAACTCGCCGAACAGCATCTCGTTGATGGCCATGTAGCCGATCACGACCGAGGGCACCGCCAGCAGCAGCAGCGGCACGGTCACGACCCAGGGCGACTCGTGCGGCTTCTCGCCGGGAGCCAGGCCGTGGTGGTGGTCGGACGAGGGCTCCTCGTCGTCGGCATCGCCATGGTGGTCGTGGTGGTGATCGTCGGCCTTGCCGAAGCGCTCCTCGCCGTGGAACACTAGAAAGTACATCCGGAACGAGTAGAAGGCGGTGACGAACACGCCGGCCAGCACCGCGGCATAGGCGAAGCCGGCGCCCGGCAGGTGGCTGGCGTGCACCGCCTCGATGATCATGTCCTTGGAGTAGAAGCCCGAGAACAGCGGCGTGCCGATCAGCGCCAGCGAGCCGGCCAGCGAGGTCAGCCAGGTGATCGGCATGTACTTGCGCAGGCCACCCATGTTGCGGATGTCCTGATCGTGGTGCATGCCCATGATCACCGAGCCGGCGCCCAGGAACAGCAGCGCCTTGAAGAAGGCGTGCGTCATCAGGTGGAACACCGCCACCGAGTAGGCCGAGGCGCCGAGCGCGACCGTCATGTAGCCGAGCTGCGAGAGCGTCGAGTAGGCGACGACGCGCTTGATGTCGTTCTGGATGATGCCGAGGAAGCCCATGAACAGCGCCGTGATTGCGCCGATCACCAGCACGAAGCTCAGCGCGGTATCGCTCAGCTCGAACAGCGGCGACATGCGCGCGACCATGAAGATGCCGGCCGTCACCATCGTCGCAGCGTGGATCAGCGCCGAGATCGGCGTCGGGCCTTCCATCGAGTCGGGCAGCCAGACGTGCAGCGGGAACTGCGCGCTCTTGCCCATCGCCCCGATGAACAGGCAGATGCAGGCCACCGTGATCAGCATCCAGTCGGTGCCGGGGAAGCCGAGCTTGGCGAGCTCCGGGCCCTTGGCGAACAGCTCGCCGTAGTTCAGCGAGCCGCCGTAGGCCAGCAGCAGGCCGATGCCGAGGATGAAGCCGAAGTCGCCGACCCGGTTGACCAGGAAGGCCTTCATGTTCGCGAAGATCGCCGTCGGCCGCTTGAACCAGAAGCCGATCAGCAGATAGGACACCAGGCCGACCGCCTCCCAGCCGAAGAACAGCTGCAGCAGGTTGTTGCTCATCACCAGCATCAGCATGCTGAAGGTGAACAGCGAGATGTAGGCGAAGAAGCGCTGGTAGCCGGGGTCCTCGGCCATGTAGCCGATGGTGTAGACGTGCACCATCAGCGACACGAAGGTCACGACGCACATCATCATCGCGGTCAGGCCGTCGACGAGGAAGCCGACCTCCATCTTCAGGCCGCCCACGGTCAGCCACTCGTAGACGGTGGCGTTGAAGCGTGCGCCGGCGGTCACCGCCAGCAGCGTGTGCACCGACAGCGCGAAGGCCACCGCGACGCCCAGGCAGGTGATCCAGTGCGCACCACGCCGGCCGACTGCCTTGCCGAACAGGCCGGCGACCACCGCACCCACCAGGGGCGCGAGCGGCACGGCCGTCAGCAGAGTAGGAGAAAGCTCAGTCATCTTGTTGTTCTCGAGGGCGGGCGCGGTGGCCCGCGGTTCAGCCCTTGAGTGCGTCGAGCTCGTCGACGTTGATCGTCGAGCGGTTGCGGAACAGCACCACCAGGATCGCCAGGCCGATGGCCGATTCGGCCGCCGCCACCGTGAGGATGAAGAACACGAACACCTGGCCAGCCATGTCGCCCAGGTAATGCGAGAAGGCGACGAAGTTCAGGTTGACGGCGAGCAGCATCAGCTCGATCGCCATCAGCAGCACGATCAGGTTCTTGCGGTTCAGGAAGATGCCGATCACCGACAGCGCGAACAGGATCGCACCCAGCGACAGGTAGTGGCCCAGGGTCAGCGTCGTCATCGGGCGGCTCCTTGTTCACCCGCCGGCGCGGCCGGCGGCGGCGCGACTTCGGGCTTCATCGGCACCAGGCGCACACGGTCGGCGCGCTTCACCGCGATCTGGGCGGCCGGGTCGAGGTACTTGGAATCCTTGCGCCGGCGCAGCGTGAGCGCGATCGCGGCGATGATGGCCACCAGCAGCAGCACGGCAGCGATCTGCAGCGGATAGAGGTAGTGCGTGTAGATCTCGATGCCCACGACCTTGGTGTTGCCGAGCTGCAGCGCCTCGGCCGTCGGCTCCGGTGCTTCGCGCAGGCGGAAGCCGCCGAGCAGGACAACCGACATCTCGAAGGCGATCAGCGCCCCGATGCCCAGCGCCAGCGGCAGGTGCCGGCGCACGCCCTGGCGCAGCGTGTCGGTGTTGGCGTCGAGCATCATCACGACGAACAGGAACAGCACCATCACCGCGCCGACGTAGACGAGCACCAGCGTGATCGCCAGGAACTCGGCGCGCAGCAGCATCCACACGCAAGCGGCGTTGAAGAAGGCCAGCACCAGGAACAGCGCCGCATAGACGGCGCTGCGCGCCGTGATGACGCGGTAGGACGCGAACAGCAGGATCGCGGAGAAGACGTAGAAGAGCGCGGTTTCTGTGGTCATGGTCGGTCGCCGTCAGCGGTAGGCCGCGTCCGCCTGCTTGGCGGCGGCGATGTCCTTCTCGTAGCGGTCACCGACCGCGAGCAGCATGTCCTTGGTGAAGTACAGGTCGCCGCGCTTCTCGCCGTGGTACTCGAAGATGTGGGTCTCGACGATCGAGTCGACCGGGCAGCTCTCCTCGCAGAAGCCGCAGAAGATGCACTTGGTCAGGTCGATGTCGTAGCGCGTGGTGCGGCGGCTGCCGTCGTCGCGGACCTCGGACTCGATCGTGATCGCCAGCGCCGGGCACACGGCCTCGCACAGCTTGCAGGCGATGCAGCGCTCCTCGCCGTTGTCGTAGCGGCGCAGCGCGTGCAGTCCGCGGAAGCGCGGCGACAGCGGCGTCTTTTCCTCGGGGAACTGGATCGTCAGCTTGCGCTGCAGCGCATGCCGGCCCGTGAGCTTCATGCCCTTGAGCAGTTCCAGCAGGAAGAAGGTGTTGAAGAATTCCTTGATCGAAGCCACGGCGTTCATGCGGGCCTCCTCACTTCCAGATGTTCCATGGCGACTGGATCCACAGGCCCACGACCACCAGCCACACCAGCGTCACCGGGATGAAGATCTTCCAGCCCAGGCGCATGATCTGGTCGTAGCGGAAGCGCGGGAAGGTCGCGCGCACCCACAGGAACAGCGTCGCGATGACGAAGGTCTTCAGGCCCAGCCAGATCCAGCCCGGGATCAGGTTGAACAGCGCGCTGTCGATCGGCGGCAGCCAGCCACCGAGGAACATGATGGCGGCCAGCGCCGACACCAGGATCATGTTCGCGTACTCGGCGAGGAAGAACATCGCGAAGGACATGCCCGAGTACTCGACCATGTGACCGGCGACGATCTCCGACTCGCCTTCCACCACGTCGAAGGGGTGGCGGTTGGTCTCGGCGATGCCCGAGATCACGTAAACGATGAAGATCGGCAGCAGCGGCAGCCAGTTCCAGCTCAGGAAATTCAAGCCCATGTCGGCGAAGATGCCGCGGTCCTGGCCGAGCACGATGCCGCTCATGTTCAGCGTGCCCGACACCATCAGCACGACCACCAGCGCGAAGCCCATCGCGATCTCGTAGCTGACCATCTGCGCCGAGGCGCGCAGCGCGCCGAGGAAGGCGTACTTCGAGTTGCTGGCCCAGCCGGCGATGATGACGCCGTAGACCT
>DATMJX010000201.1:0-4864 GCA_035553715.1 Methylibium sp. | reverse complement strand
TCGCGCGCCTCCCCGGCTTCGTCGTCGAAGGGCAGCCGCGCGGCCGCGTCAAAGGCGGCGCGGCGCCGCGACGACAGCGCCCAGCCGACGATCGCCACGAAGGCGGCGAAGGACAGCAGCGTCACCGCGATCCTCAGGGTGTTCACGTCCATTTCGGTGTCCTCTCGATCCTGTCACTTGCCCGCGGTGCCCAGCACCTGCAGGTAGGCGACCAGTGCGTCGAGCTCGGTCTTGCCCTTGACGGCCTCGGCGGCCTGCTCGATCTCGGCGTCGGTGTAGGGCGCGCCCAGCGTGCGCAGCGCGCGCAGCTTCGGCGCCATGGCCTGCGGATCGACCCCCGCGCTCGCCAGCCAGGGATAGGCCGGCATGTTCGACTCCGGCACCAGGTCGCGCGGGTTCATCAGGTGCAGGCGATGCCACTCGTCCGAGTAGCGCCCGCCGACGCGGTGCAGGTCCGGTCCGGTGCGCTTGCTGCCCCACTGGAAGGGACGGTCGTAGACGAACTCGCCCGCCTTCGAGTACGGGCCGTAGCGCAGCGTCTCGGCCAGCAGCGGCCGCACCATCTGCGAGTGGCAGTTGTAGCAACCCTCGCGCACATAGACGTCGCGGCCGGCGAGCTGCAGCGCGGTGTAGGGCTTGAGTCCGGGGGCGGCCTCGGTCGTGCTGCGCTGGAAGTACAGCGGCACGATCTCGACCAGGCCACCGATCGCCACGACCACCAGGATCAGCACGATCATCAGCCAGTTGGTGGTCTCGATGCGCTCATGGCTGAACGTCTCGACCGGGGTGTCCTTGCTCATGGTTCGATGTCCTCGGATCGGTTCTCAGGCGTGGGCCAGTGCGCGCGGTACCGGCACCTCGACGCGGCGGCCGATGCGCATCGTCATCACGACGTTCCAGGCCATCAGCAGCATGCCGGCCAGGTAGAGCAGGCCACCGAGCAGGCGCACGACGTAGAACGGGAAGGTCGCCTTGACGCTCTCGACGAAGCTGTAGACCAGCGTGCCGTCGGGGTTCACGTCGCGCCACATCAGGCCCTGCATCACGCCGGCGATCCACATCGCTGCGATGTAGAGCACGATGCCGATGGTGGCGATCCAGAAGTGCAGGTCGATCGCGCGCACGCTGTACATCGCCTTGCGGCCGAACATGCGCGGGATCAGGTAGTAGAGGCTGCCCATCGTCATCAGCCCGACCCAGCCGAGCGCGCCGCTGTGCACGTGCCCGACGGTCCAGTCGGTGTAGTGCGACAGCGCGTTGACCGTCTTGATCGACATCATCGGCCCCTCGAAGGTCGACATGCCATAGAACGACAGCGAGACGATCAGGAACTTCAGGATCGGGTCGTCGCGCAGCTTGTGCCAGGCACCGCTGAGGGTCATGATGCCGTTGATCATCCCGCCCCAGCTCGGCGCGAGCAGCACCAGGCTGAAGACCATGCCAATCGATTGCGCCCAGTCGGGCAGCGCGGTGTAGTGCAGGTGGTGCGGGCCTGCCCACATGTAGGTGAAGATCAGCGCCCAGAAGTGCACGATCGACAGCCGGTAGCTGTAGACCGGGCGCTCGGCCTGCTTGGGGATGTAGTAGTACATCATCCCGAGGAAGCCGGCGGTCAGGAAGAAGCCGACCGCGTTGTGGCCGTACCACCACTGCACCATCGCGTCCTGCACGCCGGCGTAGGCCGAATAGCTCTTGGTCAGGCTGACCGGCAGCGCCGCGCTGTTGACCACGTGCAGCAGCGCCACCGTCAGGATGAAGGCGCCGAAGAACCAGTTGGCCACATAGATGTGCCGCACCTTGCGGATGCCGACGGTGCCGAAGAAGACGACCGCGTAGGCCACCCACACCACGGTGATCAGCAGGTCGATCGGCCACTCGAGCTCGGCGTACTCCTTGCCGCTGGTGATACCCAGCGGCAGCGAGACAGCGGCCAGCACGATCACCGCCTGCCAGCCCCAGAACACGAACTGCGCCAGCCCGGGCGCGAACAGGCGCACCTGGCTCGTGCGCTGCACGACGTGGAAGGAGGTGGCCATCAGCGCACACCCCCCGAAGGCAAAGATCACCGCATTGGTGTGCAGTGGACGCAGCCGACCGTAGCTGAGCCAGGGGATGTCGAAGTTCAACGCCGGCCAGGCGAGCTGGGCGGCGATGAACACGCCGACCGCCATCCCGACCACGCCCCACAGCACCGCGGCCAGCGCGAACTGCGTGACGACGCGATCCTCGTACACCGCGGGGGCGGTGCTTGCAGCATTCATGCGCTCACTCCTCGGGATTCCATCATGGGAAGGATTGTCGGCAGCAGCTTGACCTGCGGCCTTGACCGCCGTCAAGGAAGCGGCGTACGGCCCGCCGGATCGGGAACCGGGTCGGCCGCCCCCGGCTCATCGAGCACGCGCAGGCCCTCGCGCTCGAGGTCTTCGAACTGCCCGCCATGCAGCGCCCACGCGAACAGTGCCAGCACGCCCAGCGCAAGCAGCACCGACATCGGCAGCAGCAGGTAGAGGATGTCCATGCGCGTCCTTCGTCTCCGGTGTCAGCGCGCCAGCCGCAGCGCGTTGCCGATCACGACCAGCGAGCTTGCCGCCATGCCCAGCCCTGCGGCCCAGGGCGGCAGCCAGCCGGCCAGCGCCAGCGGCACCGCCAGCGCGTTGTAGATCAGCGCCCAGGCCAGGTTCTGCCGCACGATACGCCGACAGCGCAGCGCCAGCACGTGCGCCGCGGCAATCTCGCCAAGCCGGCTGCCCAGCACCACCACATCGGCACGCTGCTGCGCCAGCGCCGCGCCATGGCCGAGCGCGACCGACACGTCGGCCTGCGCCAGCACCGGTCCGTCGTTGAGGCCGTCGCCGACCATCAGCACACGGTGACCATCGCGCTGCAGTTGTCGCAGCACATCGAGCTTCGCAGCAGGCGTGGCGTCGGCCAGCACCTGGTCGAGGCCCAGCCGCCGTGCCAGCGCCTGCACCGAGACGCCGCGGTCGCCGGAGAGCAGGCGCAGCTCGATCCCCTGGCGGCGCAGGGCCGCCAGCAGGGCCGGCGCCTCGGCACGCACCGTCTCGTCGAACTCGAAACGCAGCGTCTCATGCCCGTCGCCGTCGAGGCAGCCGAACCACACGGCGGGCCGCGCCGGCGCGAGGGCATCGCGCGCGCCAACCCATGCGGGCGCACCGAGCCGCCAGCGCCGGCCCTCGGCGTCAAGGGCTTCGAGGCCGAGGCCGGGGTGCTCGCGCAGCTCCTGCCAGCGGACGTCGCCCGGCGGCCGCGTGCGCGCGAGCGCGGCCGCCAGCGGGTGGCTCGAATGGGCCGCCAGCGCGGCGGCGCGGCGCGCGAGGCCATCGCGGTCGGCACCCGGGGCCGCCTCGATGTGCGCGAGCGCCGGGCGGTCCTCGGTCAGCGTGCCGGTCTTGTCGAAGCAGGCCACGTCGATCGCCGCCAGGGCCTCGAGCGCGTCCAGTCGCTGCAGCAGCACGCCCCGCCGCGCCAGCGCGCCCGCCGCGGCGATCAGCGCCGAGGGCGCCGCCAGCGACAGCGCGCAGGGACAGGTGACGACCAGCACCGCCACCGCGACCCAGATCGCGCGCGCCGGGTCGAGCAGGGACCAGGCCGCATAGGCCCCGGCCGCGAGCAGCAGCACCGCGACGAGGAAGGGGCCGGCGACGCGGTCGGCCGCGCGCAGCGCCTCGGGCCGCTCGGTGAGCGCGCGCTGCACCAGATCGACGATCTGGCGGTGGCGGGTGCCGGCGCCGACCTGGGTCAGCCGCATCACGATCGGCGCGCCGACGTTCAGGCTCCCGGCGATCAGCTCGTCGCCGACCCCGCACGCACGCGGCAGCGACTCGCCGGTCAGCAGCGCCTCGTCGACCGCGCTCGCGCCCTCGAGCAGCACCCCGTCACCGGGCAGGGCCTGGCCGACCGCGACGCGCACCCGCTCGCCGACCGCAAGCCGCGCGACCGCCACGGTCTCGGTCGTGCCATCGTCGCGCAGCCGCTCCACGCCGTCCGGCAGGCGGCGCAGCAGCGCGTCGAGCGCGCGGGTGCTGCGCTCGCGCGCGCGCGCCTCGAGCCAGCGCCCGGCCAGCAGGAAGCTCACGAACATGGTCAGCGAGTCGAAATACGGCTCGGCACCGAACGGCCCGCCCGGATCGAACACCGCGCCGCTGCTGGCGACGAACGTGATCGCGATGCCCAGCGCGACCGGCACGTCCATGCCCAGGCGCCGACGCCGCAGCGCCTGCCAGGCCCCGGAAAAAAAGGGCTTCGAGGAGAACAGCAGGACCGGCAGGCTCAGCACCCATTGGGTCCAGCCGAGCAGGCTCAGCAAGTCGGGCGCGATCTCGCCGGGCGCGGCGAAGTAGGCCGGCGCGGCGGCCATCATCACCTGCATCATGCAGAAGGCGGCGACGAACAGCCGCCACAGCAGCGCACGCGCGGCGCGGCGCTGCAATTGCAGCGCGTCGTCGGCACCGGCCGGATAGGCCCGGTAGCCGGCCCGCCGCACCGCATCGACCAGCGCCGAGGCGCGCGCGCGCCGTGGATCCCAGCGCACCAGCGCCCGCTCGGTCGCGGCATTGACCGTGGCGCCGAGCACCCCGTCGACCGTCGACAGCGCCGCTTCGATGATCCCGGCGCAGGCCGCGCAGTGCAGCCCCTCGAGCACCAGCCGCGTCTCGGCCTCGCGCCCGCCGTCGGGGCGCGACAGCCAGCGCGTCGATGCGCCGAGCCCCTCCTCGTCGTCCAGCGCCGCAGCCTCGCGCGGCGACAGCGGCGTGGGCGCGAAGGCGGGCAGGACAGCGGACATCGACGGTGGCGGCAGGCGACGGCCTCAGTGGCTACCGCGTTGCGCTACTCTAGCGTCGAG